>JAFLKA010000158.1 GCA_022712735.1 Marinosulfonomonas sp.
GCTGAACCGATTGGCCGTGGTTATGACTGCGGCATGCGCGTTGCAGTGGAAATATGCAAATTGCTGGACCGCAACCCTGACAAATCCATGTCTGACCTGCGCCGCGCCCTGCCCGAAACATTCGCCACTCCCACCATGTCACCCTATTGTGCCGACACCGAAAAATACGACGTGTTGGAACGCCTGGTGGCTAAGCTCGTGCAACTACATAAAGACGGCGGCACCATAGCAGGGCGCAAGATTGCCCAGATCGTCACAGTGAACGGTGCGCGTGTCATTCTGGACAATGGCGCATGGGGTCTGGTACGGGCCTCATCCAATACACCCAACCTGGTGGTGGTCTGTGAGAGCCCCGAAAGTGACGCCGAAATGCGGGCCATTTTCAAGGATATCGACGCTGTGATCCGGACAGAGCCAAGCGTGGGCGAGTACGATCAGACGATCTAGAACAAACTGCTAGAGGTCTGGATTATCTGACTGGCATTGCGAATTTGGCGCGGGTAAGCTGTGCCAAATTTCAACAAACGGATTTTCCCGATGCATCTGATAAAAAGCCTGCTTATTCTCCTCCTTCTGTCCTTGCCCGCCAATGCCCAGGACAGCGGCGAGGCCCAGCCTACCGGCACAATCGAGGTTGAGGACAGCGCCCAGCAAGACGCCGCTATCGCTGTGCGTATCCGCGACATTCTGGGTGAGCTGGACGGCTATGACGACGTCACTGTCACGGTGTCATCGGGCATCGTTTCGCTCAACGGCACGGCGCTTGACGGGGATGCCATTGCACGGCTCGGCGAACTGGTTAGCCGGGTCGACAGTGTGGTCACCATTGAAAACAACGTCACTGAAACCACCGATCTGGTTGAACGCCTGAACCCCGCTATTGAGCGGTTCTGGACGCGGATACAACAAGCCGTCGCCTTTTTGCCGCTTGCAATGGTCGCGCTGGTGGTTTTTGCACTGATCGTATTCATCGGGTTTTTCATCGCCCGACGCAAACAACCGTGGGACCGGATCGCACCGAATGCTTTTATCGCCGATATCTACCGACAAGTTATCCGTGTGGCTGCAATCATCGCCGCCGTCGTCGTTTCGCTTGATATCATCGGTGCCACCGCCCTGTTGTCAACCATTCTGGGGGCGGCAGGGATCATCGGGCTGGCCATCGGGTTTGCCGTGCGCGACACGGTTGAGAACTTTATCGCCTCGATCCTGTTGTCGATGCGCCAGCCGTTCCGGCCCAATGACCTGATTGAAATCAATGGCGATATGGGCAAGGTGATCCGTCTGACATCGCGCGCGACAATCCTGTTGTCGCTGGATGGCAATCACATCCGCATCCCCAACGCGACCGTGTTCAAAAGCCGCATCATCAACTACACACGTAATAAATCCCGCCGGTTTCACTTTGATCAAACCATTGATGCGGGCAAAGACCTGAAACAACAACGCCGCATCGTGCTTGACACGTTACAATCCCTACCTTTCGTGCTTGAGGCCCCTGCCCCTAGCGTCTGGATCGAATCCGCCAGCAAAGACAGCGTTACCTTGCGCATTTCGGCATGGTTCAATCAACGGGAAAGCGACCTGTCACTCGCCCGCGGCGAGTCGATCCGGAAAATCAGGGCAGCCTTGATGGAACAGGCTAAAAAGCCGACCCGCAAAACTGCAAAATCATCTCCAGCGGCGACCAAAGGCAAAAAATCACGCACCCCCCCGCAAGATACAGACGACGCGGTCGAGAACGTGGGAACATCAAGCGATCAGGAACTGGAGCGCATGATCGAGGCCGAACGGATAGATACGAGCGCAAACGACTTGCTAAACCGAGACGCATTAGAAGAATAGCACAAATGGTTGGATATTTTTCCCATTTCGGGGCTTGAAGAGTCATTGCCAGCATCGTATCTACCCGTTTAGTTGGGACGTGGCCTAGTGGTAGGGCAACGCTTTTTGGTAGCGCAGATCGTAGGTTCGAATCCTACCGTCCCAGCCAGCGCGCGTAACGCATTGATATCACTCGCTTTTATTGGATTTTCGCCCGCATTTTCGGGGCTTGGAAAAGGTACGGCAATACCCCAGACCGAATCTATCGGGCAATCCACTGGATTCCGCAGAAAGTCTGGAAGCGGGCTTTGCACGCTAGCAGTTTGCACTCGATGTGATGCAGTGGCGATGCTGGTTTGAAGCTATTCAGGAAAACGTCTGTTCAAAGCGCGCGGAATAGTTCGCGCTGGTCTTTCCAGTTAGCGGAATACGCATGGCGCAACAGCCATTCCGTTGTCAGGCCAATCGGTTGCCGTCCTTCAAAGACATCGCGGATGACTTCGGGTGCCAGAAACGAGAGCTCGATAAGTTGTTGAATCCTGCGCGCGGTTACGCCTTCGGTCTCTCCTATTTCCGTGAAGGTCTGCCCCGATATTATCAGCGCCAAATACCGATTTGCCCTTGCTATGTTTCTGAACAGGGTTTCGTCGCGTGGTGCGGCGGCACCGGCAAGAATTATTCTGGTTTCGACACCGCGTTTCCGATGCCGGAACTCCGAGCTGATCGTCATTAAATCACCGTTGATGCGATCGCTATCAATGCCGAGAAGCTCGGCGACCGCCTCATGATCCAGCGCAGCTGTAATCCTGCCTCGCGCAATATCGATACGCTCAATCAGAGGGAAGATAACTGTGTTATCCTTTTCCGAAACCCGTCCTAGATTCGAAAGACGTTCGCTGACCACAGCAAACTCTTCCGTTGTTGCGTCACTAACAATATTTGCGGCAACTTCAGGTGCGCTCAGGTTTCCGGCAACCAGCTTTGCGACTGCACTTTCCAGCTCGGGTCCAGGCAAACGCCATCCGCCAGGGTCTTTCTTGCCGGAACTGCGGATCAGGCGGTGAGAGACGTAGTAGCGGAGCCTGCGGCCCTTTGCGGTTTTGGTATGGCTGGGAGTAAGGCGGTCACCCGTTTCGTCAAACACTTTGCCGGTCAGCAGGGAAACCTGCTTTTTCCTACCCCCCTGGTTCCGGCCTTTCCCCGAGCGCGACATGGCAGCGCCAGTTTGCAACTGTTCCTGCAACAGGTCCCAAACATCGGGTGCTATGATGGGCGGGTGCTTTCCCGGATAGACTTTAGCATGGTGGCGGATCCTGCCCGCATAGATCGGGTTGGTCAGGATATGATAGATGTGACCAAAGCTGAAATCCGCGCCCCCTTTCAGACGGCCTGAAGACAATTTCCGCACAGCTGTTTTCAGCCCCAGCTTGTCAGCTTTGGTCTTGATGATCCGGACAGTTCCGTGCCGGCGATAGAGGTCATAAATAGTCCGGATAATCCTGGCATCCGCCTCATTGATCTTCAGGGTTCTTCCGTCAGGCTCGTACCCCAGAGCCACATTGCCTCCCATCCACAGCCCCTTCTTCTTTGAGGCCGCGATTTTGTCCCGGATACGTTCCGCGGTGACTTCACGCTCGAACTGGGCAAGTGACAATAGCATGTTCAGCGTCAGGCGTCCCATGCTGGTTGCTGTGTTGAACGACTGTGTAACTGATACGAAGGACGCACCGGCACCATCAAGAATATCAACAATCTTTGAAAAATCCGCCAGCGACCGGGTCAGGCGATCGATTTTATAAACCATGACCTGATCCACCCTGCCGGACCGGATGTCAGCCAGCAGGCGCTGTAAGCCTGGCCGTTCCAGTGTTCCACCTGACAGGCCCCCGTCATCATAGGACTCCGGCACCTGCACCCAGCCCTCGTTCTTCTGGCTTGTAATATAGGCGGCGCAGGCCTCCCGCTGCGCGTCGAGAGAATTAAACTCCTGTTCCAGCCCGTCTTCGGTCGACTTGCGGGTATATATGGCGCAACGGATCTTTTTCACTGGCTGGCTCCCGTCTTGCGGGTCAGGCCGAAAAATCGCGGGCCGGACCAGCTTGTTCCGGTGATATGAAGCGCGATGGCAGACAGGGATTTAAAATGCACGCCGTCAAGAGAATAGCCATCCTCTTTCACTTCAACCTTGAAAACCTTCCCGTTCCACTCGCGGATCAGCAGCGTTCCGGGCTTGCAGGCCGTTACAGCTGCCGAACTCACTGGTTTTCCCTCTGCAGCAGCTTTCAACGCCCGTTTGAGCGCGGGCGACAGCCCCCCGAACTGGCGACACTGCTCTTCATGGATTGTTGCCTTTCGCATGAACGTCATTGATAGGTGATGCGGCGGGGCTGTCTCGAACATATCGATCCAGGCAACACGAAGGCCGGAGCGATCCAGATCCTCCAGTTCCGACATTCGTGCCTGAATATCCATCTGGTCAGGCATCAGGCGCCCTGCTCTTCCGGAACACCAGATATGTGATAACGCGAGGGCTTGCCCCCGCAGGGCTTTGTCAACTCGATTTCATATCCAGACTTTCGCAGCCCCGACAGGGCCGCCCGGGTCGAATGTGGTTGCCAACCCAGTCTCCTGCTGAGGCTCACAACATCAGCCCCGTTGTCTTTGCTCAGGAGGCTGATCAGCCGTGCCTTTTTGGTCACCTTTGGGCGGCGCGAAACGCGGAGTTCCTTGCTTTGTTTCGAGGGTGCCAGTGGTTTTTTAACAGGTTTCTTCGTCATATTTTTCTCCTTCATCATCATGCAAGGTCAACAGGGCCCTGCTACTGACCAGAGCCCGGGCTTGCGGGCGAAGGAGACGACACAGTGTTTGCGTCGGTGGTGATGTGGGCAACTACGTCATTGACGCTTGCGTTGGCGGGCAAGTCCAGTGGAACCTGCGTCTCTAGGGCAAATTATTATCAGCCGCTCCAGTGCCGCCAGCAATCTGATAATCCGGTTCACCTCGGGCCAAATTTGCGCTGCAAGATTTTCCCAATCATCAATTTTACTGCGGCAGTATTGTCCTTCCACCGCCAATCCCGCGGCGTCTTCTAACAACCCTGTCAGGTCGGCAAACCCTTTCAAAATATCATCGCGAATACGTTCATGCTCCATACCCACACACACGCTTGCCGTGGCACTGAAGTCCAGTCAAATTGACAGGAACGGCCCTTAGCTGCCGGTCGACTGCAGACGACATGTTACGGCTTAACTTCTATAAAGCTGCCATATTTATCGCGTTACTCGTTTGTCACGGATACTCCCTCCATAGAAATAATAGGAGTTTACATAAAGTCGCTGAAAACCCGTACGTACATACATTTTCATGAATCGCCTTCTTGGACAGATAAGATGTGTTTCATGACTGACGATCAACACGACATTCTTCACAGGCTTCGGTTTTTGCAACACGCGGAGGCAAATGCTTCCGCTTCTAGAACCTGCGATTACTTTGGGATCGGCAGAGCCGATTTCTACCGGTGAAAACTACATACGACAGCAAGGGTCAAACCTGATAAACTGCACGCCAGCTTTACCGATTGAGTGCGACGGCTCGCTGTTTCGGAAGGTTATCGAACCATCAGGTGCCCAAGTTTATCATTTACTAGGTCCCGACCCATGAATTGTGTGCAGATGATTTCTGAATGGCCTCGACCAGCTTTTGTATCCGGTACCCGGCGCGAAAATTGAATGGTTCGGCCGAGATGCCCGCGATTGCGTCAGCGAAGCCTTTAATCTCGATCGCTTTCAAATCGTTAAAGCCGATCTGATGACCAGGAGCTACGCAAAAGTCACCATAAGGAGCATGCGCTGGTCCCGCTTCAATGCGGCGGAAACCACGGCGGCTTTCGGGGTCCGATGCCGAATAGAAGTACAGCTCGTTGAAGCGTTCTTGCGAGAACCGCAGAGAACCTTTCGCTCCGTACACCTCAAAATCGTGTTGCATGGAGCGTCCGGTTGCGACCCAATTCGCTTCGATCGAACCTGAAGCACCGTTTCCGAATTTTACGAAGGTGTGGGTGATGTCGTCGACCTCAACTATGTGAGCTACGCCTTTGGCGTCATTACGCTCTTTAATCACAGTTTGGCTATTTCCCATGACTTCGACAATTGGCCCCAGCAAAAATTCTGCCGTTGCCAGCGCATGGCTGCCTATGTCTGCCAGCGCACCGCCGCCTAAAGGGTCATGACGAAAAGTCCAAAGACCGTTCGGATCGGCCATGTAATCTTCGGCATGCACCCCGCGATAGGAATAAATCTCGCCCAGCTCACCGCTTGCAATCATCTCTTGTGCCAGTTTCAACATGGGGTTCGTCAGGTAATTGAATCCTACTTGCGTTTTTACACCGGCGGCCTCGGCTGCCTCGGCCATCTCCAACGCGTCGGCAGCCAGCGGCGCAAGCGGTTTTTCGCAATATACATGCTTGCCTGCAGCAATTGCCGCCATCGCCATTTCTTTGTGCAATGCGTTCGGTGCTGTAATATCGACAATTTCGATTTCAGGATCGTTAATCAGATCACGCCAGTCGTCGGTCGCGCGGGCGAACCCAAGGGCGCATCTCGCCGCTTCGGCCTGCTCCATCGTCACGTCGGCGATTATATCCATTTCGAAAGTCACGGGCAGATCGAAAACCCGTGCTGCAGATGCGAAGCCGAAACTATGTGTTTTACCCATAAAGCCCGAGCCAATAAGACCAAGTTTCATTTGCATTTCTCCGATTGTATTTATTATCAACCAAAACAGCATTGAAGCGAGGTGAACCCCGCTTCAACTGTCTATACATATTTAAGGTAAGGAATTTATACAGTCCCTCCTAAAGAGCCTTCAAGCGTTGCAAGTTCTTCGCCACCAGCCATCATGTCTTGCAACTCTTCCGGCGTGATCTCGCCCCGTACTGCTGTGCCCAGTGTTTTACCACGGTTCGGCCAGCAATTCCACGAATTCACGCCCTTCGCCCTCGCAGGTCAGCCCCGCTGACCCTTTCAGTTCTTCGACCCCAAAGCGGATGGCCACGGCGCAGGTGTCACCGATCGCCTCTTTGGTGTCTTCAAGAACCTCACGGATCAGTCGGACACGGTTTTTCAGCGACCCGCCATATTCATCCGAACGGTCGTTACGGCGTGACAGAAAATGCGCAAAAGTCGTCATATCGTGACCGCAATAAAGATAGACAATGTCAAATCCGGCCTTCTTGCTGCGAATGGCGGCATCGACATGCATCTCGGTCACGCCAGACAGTTTTCTGGCGGTGAAAAAGCATGTGGCGGCTGCCGAGGGGTAATTTTCACGTAAAAGCAGCTTCGCAGCAGGGGAAGGCTATCCTTGCTGCAAAGTGGTTGCTTTCTTGGCCGGGATGTAGAAACTGGCATATAGAAATATGGAAATCCTCCGATGAAGCGAAACTCTGGACTGCGCGATGACATGGGACGACCTGATGTCAGTAAGGACACCACAAATGGATGATTGTGTTGTGCTGTTGGTTCAGGCGCTTGACCAAATGATTTCCAAGCTTGCGGATCAGGGGCATGATGTTATCGGCCCGGTGCGCCGCGATGGCGCGGTCGTTTATGAAGGCATTCGTGCCGTCAGTGACCTGCCGCATGGCTGGATTGACGAACAGGCGGGCGGGCAGTACCGGCTGAAGCGCGAGGGGGACGCCTATTTCGGCTATACGGTCGGACCGACCACGTGGAAACGCTTCCTGCATCCGCCGAAACAGCCCTTGTGGAACAGTGAAATAAAAAACGGCGAAATCTCCATCCATCCGGCCCCGATCGCGGCTGAAAAATATGCTTTTTTCGGGGTGCGGTCTTGCGAAATCGCCGCTATCGCTGTGCAGGACAAGGTGTTCCTTGAGGGGCCGTATGTGGACCCGCACTACGCCGCGCGCCGCGCCGCTTTGTTCATCGTTGCAGTAAATTGTGGCCGCGCGACAGACACCTGTTTTTGCACTTCGATGGATACTGGCCCGAAAGCACATGCGGGCTTCGACATCGCCCTGACCGAGATAGTCACCGGCGCGGATGCCGCCTTTTTGGCGGTGGCGGGCAGTAAGGCGGGTAAGGCGCTGCTGGCCAACCTGCCGACGCGCCCGGCCACACCGCAAGACATCGACGCAAGTCATGCGGCAACGGCAAATGCCGAATCGCAGATCAGCCGTCGCATGGATACCAAAGGCTTGCCCGCATTTCTGAAAGAAAACCATGACCATCCGCGCTGGGACGAAGTGGCGGCACGCTGCCTGAGCTGCGCTAATTGCACGATGGTTTGCCCGACCTGTTTTTGCACCAGTGTCGAAGAAGTCAGCTACCTTGAAGGCATTGAAACCGCGCGGGTACAAAGCTGGGCATCGTGTTTCAGCAGTGATTTTTCCTATGTGCATGGCGGTGGTCCGGTGCGGTCCGAGCCAAAATCCCGCTATCGCCAGTGGATGAGCCACAAGCTGTCCACCTGGTTTGATCAGTTCGACATGTCCGGCTGCGTTGGCTGCGGGCGTTGCATCAGCTGGTGCCCGGTGGGCATCGACATCACAGAAGAAGTTGCCGCCATGCGCGGCGAAAAAGCCAAAGGTTAGAAAGGGGGATAATATGAGCATCAAAGGCCTTGAAAAAATCATCTCTGAACACGCTTTGTTTGCCGGGCTGGGTGATGATTTCCTGAATCTGGTATCAGGCTGTGCCAAGAATGCGCGCTTTGCGGCGGGTGAATACCTGATCCGTGAGGGCCAAGACGCGGTCGCGATTTTTCTAATCCGCGAGGGGCAGGTCGGACTGGAAATCTCGGCCCCCGGCCATGGCCGCATGACCTTTCAAAGCGCCGGGCCGGATGAGGTCATTGGCCTGTCGTGGCTGGTGCCGCCATATCTGTGGACCTATGACGCACGCGCCCAAAGTGACGTGCGGGCCATCTCTCTGGATGCCGCCTGTCTGCGCGGCAAATGCGACGCTGACCCTGCCTTGGGTTACGCGGTGATGCAGCGGTTCATGCCCACCTTGGTTGCGCGGCTGCACAACACGCGCCTACAAATGTTGGATGTCTATGGCACACGCAGCTGATCCCGCCGGCCCTGACCCGATGGTCCCCGTCCTTGCCCGTATTACGCGTTGGGTCGAGGAGATATCCGGCGTTGTCACATTCGAGATGTCTGCCCCCCGTTGGCAAGGATTTTCGCCGGGGCAGTTCAATATGCTGTCGCTGTTTGGCATTGGCGAGATTCCAATCAGCATTTCCGGCCCACCGGATGATTGCGGACGAATAATCCACACCATCCGTGACGTTGGCGCGGTCTCGGGCGCGATGGTCGCACTTGGCGAAGGTGCCACGATGGGTCTGCGCGGCCCGTTTGGCAGCATCTGGCCGGTGGAAAACGCACGCGGGCGCGACGTCATCGTGGCGGCGGGCGGCCTTGGCTTGGCCCCGGTGCGGCCCATCCTGTACCACCTGATGAAGAACCGCAAACATTACGGCAAGGTGACACTGCTCTATGGCGCGCGCAGCCCGGACGAAATTCTGTTCGCCAGCGAGCTGTCCGAGTGGCGCGCGCGGCTTGATATGGGGGTTGAGGTCACGGTGGACCATGCAAACACCGACTGGCACGGCCATGTCGGTGTGGTGACGAACCTGTTCAAAGGGGCCGATTTTGACCCCGTGAACACCACTGCTTTTGTTTGCGGCCCCGAAATCATGATGCGCTTTGCCGCTATTGCCCTGACACAGGCGGGTGTTGCCACACGTGACATTCACCTGTCGATGGAGCGCAACATGCAATGCGCCATTGGCCTGTGCGGTCACTGCCAGTTAGGCCCGGTTTTTGTCTGTAAGGACGGGCCGGTGTTCACATGGGAACGGATAAAGCCGCTGATGGCGATAAAGGAGTTATAAGTATGGCAAATCCGCGCCCCAAACCGCGTCTGGGTGTCTTCAAGTTCTCGTCCTGCGATGGTTGCCAGCTGTCATTTCTGGATTGCGAGGACGAATTGCTGGCCATTGCCGGGGCCATTGACATCGCCTATTTCCCCGAAGCCACCCGCAGCGACGATGTCGGCCACTATGATCTGGCGTTTATCGAGGGCTCGGTAACGACCTCGCACGAAGCGAAGCTAATTCAGGATATTCGCAAACGTTCAACCACGCTGATCACGCTGGGGGCCTGCGCCACCTCGGGCGGTATACAGGCCTTGAAAAACGGCGCTGATACCGCCGCATTCATTGAGGCGGTGTATGCGCATCCCGACTTTATCAGCACGCTGGATACTGCCACGCCGATCTTGGACCATGTGAAGGTCGATTTTGAGCTGCGCGGCTGTCCGATCGCCAAACACCAGTTGATCGAGCTGATTGCGGCCACACTGGCAGGACGCAATCCGCAGACCCCGGATCACGCGACTTGTATCGAGTGCAAAATGGCCGGGCATGTCTGCGTGATGGTGGCACATGGCACACCTTGCCTTGGTCCGGTGACCCATGCCGGTTGTGGGGCATTGTGCCCCGGTTACGCGCGCGGCTGCTACGGCTGCTTTGGACCGAAAGAACTGACAAACACCGCGTCACTGGCCGCCCGTTTGGCCGAGAATGGTGCGGATAGGCGCCACATTCACCGGCTGTTTTCCACCTTCAACACCAACGCCCCGCCTTTCCGGGACGAGGCCAAGCGTCATGAGTAAAAGAACCATCAAAGTCGATATGCTGGCCCGGGTTGAAGGCGAAGGCGCCTTTACGGTCAAAGTGAAGAATGGCAAGGTGGTCAGCACCCAGTTCCGCATTTTTGAACCACCACGTTTCTTTGAGGCGTTCCTGCAAGGCCGCGATCATTCTGAGGCCCCCGACATTACTGCGCGCATTTGTGGCATTTGCCCGGTGGCGTATCAGATGAGCAGCATTCATGCGATAGAGGCGGCGTTTGGCGTCACCGTGGACGGCCCGCTGCGCGAACTGCGTCGCTTGCTGTATTGCGGAGAATGGATCGAAAGCCACATCTTGCATGCCGCCATGCTGCACGCCCCGGATTTTCTTGGCTACGCCGGTGCAATCGAGATGGCGAATGACGGCCATGCTGATGTGGTCAAGTTGGCGCTGGAGTTCAAGAAAGCCGGTAATGCGATTGTCGCATTCATCGGCGGGCGCGAAATTCACCCGATCAACGTGCGCGTCGGTGGCTTTTACAAAGTGCCGCGCAAATCCGATTTTGCGCCGCTGCGCGAACAACTGCTAAAGGCCCGCGATCTGGCCGAAACATTTGTTGACTGGACTGCCGGCTTTGATTTCCCGGACAAGGCGCGCGACTATACTTTGGTGGCGCTGAAGCACCCTAGCGAGTATCCGATGAACGAAGGCCGCATCGTCTCAAATCGTGGACTGGACATACCGGTGGCCGAGTATAACAATCATTTCCGCGAGGAGCACGTGGCCCATTCGAACGCGCTTCAGGGCTATATGATGGACGGCGGGGCGTATCTGTGCGGCCCGATGGCGCGCTTTGCCACCAGCTTTGACTTGCTTAGTGAACGGGCCCGCGCCGCCGCAAAACGGGTCGGGTTGGGACCGGATAACCGCAACCCGTACCGGTCAATAATCACCCGCGCGATTGAATCGCTTTATGCGGTGGACGAGGCTTTGCGTATCATTGACGATTATGTAGAACCCGACGCGCCCGCCGCACTGGTTAATACGCGCGCCGGTATCGGCATGGCCGCAACCGAAGCGCCACGCGGCATGTTGTTTCACCGCTATGAACTGGAAGCGGACGGCACGATCAAAACGGCACAGATTGTGCCGCCCACCTCGCAGAACCAGCCGTCAATCGAGGCCGACCTTGCTGAATACATCGCCGATATTCTTGATCAGCCGGACGAGACCATTCGGCTGTTGTGCGAACAAACCATCCGCAACTACGACCCCTGCATCTCCTGCGCCACACATTTTCTGGACCTGAAAATTGACCGTGGCTAGGCCGCTGGTGATCGGGGTTGGCAATCCCTTTAACGGCGACGACGGAGCCGGACGGCTGGTGGCCCACGGGCTGATTGCACGAGCAGTCAATTTCGACGTGGTCGAAAGCTTTGGTGGGGCTGCCGATCTGGTCGCAGCGTTTGAGGGCCGAACCCATGTGCTGATTGTTGACGCCTGCCTGTCCGGTGCTACCCTCGGAACCATTCACCGCTTTGACGCCTGTGCCGCACCCTTGCCGCCGTTTCTAAACGCGGTGTCCAGCCACGCAATTGGTGTTGGCGAAGGCATTGAACTGGCCCGCGCGCTGGATTTGTTGCCGGATATCTGCGCGGTGATCGCGATTGAGGGCGCGGATTTCACCATCGGCACACCGCTGTCCCCCGCCGTCGCAGGCGCGGTCGGGATTTGCATCCGCGAAATCCTTAGTCGCTTTCCGGCGCCAGCCGCTCCTGTGACGCTATGATGTCACTGAACAAAGCCTGCGCCTCTAACGCGGCCTTTTGCGACACAATGCGCTGCACAAATCCCAGATGTATCGCCACATATTCCCCAACCTTCGGCAGCGTCTCTGCCATCAAAGTCAAGTCCGCCCAACGCTCAACCCCAAGCGCCGTACAGCGCACCCTACCTTTGGCGATCTCTTCCACTTTCATTGGTATGGTCAGGCACATAGCGGCGCCCCTTCTTGTGACTTTGTGCATTGCTTTTAACCTAGTAGGCTTGCGGCCATGAATACAAGCCCAGACATAGCTGGCATAATACGGGTTCAGTTGCGGCATTCGGACGGACGGGTGTGCGCGGTTAATATCAGCTCAACCCGACCGCAAAATACCGCGGCGATGTTTATCGGGCGAGAGCCAAGCGAGGTTACGGTGCTGATCGGGGCGGTCTTCGCGCTTTGCGGCAAGGCGCAGACCATCGCCGCGCTGATGGCGGTTGAGGCAGCACTTGGCATGACGCTTTCACCAGCACAGGCGACGGCACGCGAGGCGTTGCGCTTGGCGGAAATGCTGACCCAGACCATGATCCGCACCTGCCTGGGCTGGCCACGCCTGATGGGGTTGGCGCAAGACCCCGCACCGGTGCGCCGCTGTCTGTTGGCCGAGGCGGCACTGGAGCAGGCATTGTTCGGCAGACCAGACTGGAAAATACCGGGCGGTGTACCCTTGATGCCAGACCTGAACGCCGCGCAGGTGGTGATTAAGGGCGTCCAGCAAGATATAAACGATCTGCTGGGCGCGGGCGGGTTAGCCGAGGCCATGCATGCGTGGCTGGCGACGCATGGTTTGCAGAGTTTTGGCACCCTTGCGCCAGACAGTGACCCGGAACAAGGTGCTCTGATGCGCCAATGGTCCGCGCCACCAGTGCGCAGGATGCGTGCCAAATACGGCGCGGGTCTGGCCGCGCGGCTCTCGGCGGGGCATAGCGATCTGCGGGCGATTGTCGACGCTTTGGGGCTGGTTCTGCGTGAAGGCTGCACCGATACTCTCACCGTGAAGCTGACGCAGGATGGGCAAGGCACGGCGCAGGTGGAAACTGTACGCGGTAAGCTGCGCCATCAGGTCAGTGTGCAGCATAGCCGCATTACAGCCTACCAAATCGACGCTCCGACCGAGGCTAACTTTCACCCTGACGGGGTGGTGCCGCAAGGATTGCAGGGGGCCGATGCAACAGACATTGCCGCTCTGAGGCGCGCCGCCCAGTTGCATATTCTGGCAATCGACCCTTGTGTCGAGGCCCGTGTGGAGGTCTGCCATGCATGAAATGGCGCTGGCCGAAAGCGTGCTGGAAATCATCGAGCGAACACTACAAAAACAGCCCTGCAACAAGGTCACAAAGGTGCGGCTGGACATCGGTGCGCTCAGTCATGTGGAGCCGCACGCTTTGCAATTCTGCTTTGAGGCGGTGGTGAAAGGGTCTCGGGCCGAAGGTGCTGCGCTGGAAATCAGGCGCACACCGGGGCGTGCTTGGTGTCAGGATTGCAACGGCGAAGTGCAGGTGGTGACTTTGGGTGTGCCCTGCCCCGTATGCGGCACCTACAGGCTGGAAGTCACCGGTGGTACGGAAATGCGCGTGTGCAACATAAAAGTGGAGTGAGATCTAGGGTCAGGACCCATTCATCCTGCACCATCCCCGGTCAGCATATGCGCGGTAATTGTTCGCCTGCCATCCAGTCGATCATGCGTATGCCCCCCAACAGGGTTTTCATACGCACGAAACAGCGTGGGTCTTCCAGCACGTGGCCGATGATGGCCCCATTACGGCCCTTCGGATGTGCTTGCATTATTGCCAGTAACCGGCGCGCGTCCTCTGCCGGGCAAACCGCAATCAGCTTGCCTTCATTGGCGACATATAGCGGGTCCAGCCCCAATAATTCACAGGCGCTTTTGACTTCGCGGCGAATGGGGATTTGTGTCTCGGTCAGCTCGATCCCCACGCCTGACTGGGAGGCGATCTCGTTCAGGGTTGCGCCCAACCCGCCGCGCGTCGGGTCGCGCAAGACCCGCATGCCGGGGACGGCCTTCAGCATATCTGCGACCAGATCGTTCAGCGACTGACTGTCCGACAGAATATCCGAGCTGAAGGACAGGTTTTCACGCTTGCTCATCACCGCGACACCGTGATCGCCCAGTGTGCCGTTCACCAGTACCACGTCGCCCGGGCGCGCCCGGTCGCCGCAGATATTGATGCCTTCGGGCACCACGCCGATCCCGGTGGTGTTGATGTAAACGCCGTCGCCGTGACCCCTTTCAACAACCTTGGTGTCGCCGCTGATAATCGCCACCCCGACCTCAACCGCCGCGTTTGCCATTGAGGTGACGATGCGCACGAGGTCAGCCAATGCAAACCCCTCTTCAAGAATAAATCCGGCGGTTAGATATTTCGGAACCCCGCCACCCATTGCAATATCATTCACCGTGCCGTGCACCGCCAATGAGCCAATATCGCCACCGGGGAAAAACAGCGGCGAAACTACAAAACTGTCCGTGCTCATCACCACCCGGCCAGGCGGCAATTCAAACAAAGCTGCGTCATGTTCGCGGTTCAGATATTCATTGCTGAAGGCATCCAGAAACACTTCTTCGATCAGCTGCATCATCGCGCGCCCACCAGCACCGTGGCTCAGATCAACCTGACCGCGTTTCAGGTCCAGCGGCAGGCTGGTGCGCGCGGTCTTCATGCGGTTTGCCCCAGTTTGTCCGAGGTGCGAAAGCGGCCATAGGTCCAGTGCGCCGCACATGCCCCTTCGCTGGAAACCATGCAAGCGCCCAGCGGGTTATCCGGTGTACAGGGGTCGCCAAAAATCTTGCATTCGGTTGGCGTTTTTTCGCCGCGAAGGATGGCGCCGCATTCGCATGCCTTGTTTTCACGTGCCGCCGGAACTATGAGCGAAAACCGGTTTTCCGCATCGAATTCGTTGTATTGCGCGCGGATTTTTAGGGCAGAATGTGGCACAGGCCCCAGCCCGCGCCATTCAAACGTATCGCGCACCTCAAACACCTGATCCATCAGGGCGATGGCTTTAAGATTGCCTTCCGGCGTTACCGCGCGTGTGTATTCGTTTTCGACCTCGGCGCGACCCTCGTTGGTTTGGCGCACCAGTTGTAGAACTGCCTGCATCACGTCAAGTGGCTCAAACCCGGCGATGACCACGGGTTTCTGATAGTCATGGGTAAATTCGTGATAGGGTCCGGTGCCGATCACCGCGCTGACATGCGCCGGGCCGACGAAACCGTCAAGAATGACCGTGTCGGCACCACCGTTTTCATGACCGCCCAGAATGGCACGCATGGCGGCCGGGGTTAGCACGTGGTTGCAGTGGACCGAGAAGTTCTTCAGCCCCCGCGCGCGCGTCAAAGTCAGGGCGACAGCCGTTGGCGGCGTGGTAGTTTCAAAGCCGATGGCGAAGAATACAACCTGCCGATCCGGGTTGTCGGCGGCGATGTTCAGCGCATCAGTGACGCTGTAAACCATACGAATGTCAGCCCCGCGTGCGCGCGCTTTTATCAGACTGTCAAACTTGCTGCCCGGCACTCGCATCAGATCGGCGTAAGTGCAAAGGATAACGTCGTGATTTGTGGCAAGGTCGATGGCCACATCAATGCGGCCAACCGGCAGCACGCAGACCGGACAACCGGGGCCGTGGATCATCTGGATATTATCTGGCAATAGGTCTTCGACGCCATAGCGCGCAATCGCATGAGTGTGGCCGCCGCAAAACTCCATAAAACGGTAGGTGCGGGCCGGGTCGACTTCGGCCCCAATCACGGCTTTCAGATTTTGTGCCAGTACCGGGTCACGAAATTCTTCGATAAACTTCATGCGCGCGTGCCTTCAGCGAACAATTTTAGCGTGCGCGCGGCCTTGTCCTGATCAAGCTTTGACAGGGCAAAGCCTACATGCACGATGACATAATCACCGGGGCCGACGCCGTCGACCAAGGCAAGTGAGATCTCTTTGATCACGCCTTCAACTTCGACATCAGCAAGGCCGTCGGGCCTGAGGTCGATAATTCTAGCGGGGACTGCAAGGCACATTTATCTCTCCTTATAACGTCTGCTCGACATATATCGCGGCGGCGATGGCCTGACCAAAGCTAAGTCCGGCATCGCCGGGGGGCAGGGTTATCGGCTGCAATATGTTCATACCGTTTGTGCTCAGGTTTTCCACCAGCATATCGGTCATGACACGGTTCATAAAGCAGCCGCCGCCAAGCGCCAGTGTGGAAAGCCCGCTGTCGCGCCCGGCAAGCAGCACCCAATCCGCCAGTCCGGCCGCAAGGGTGCCGTGAAACAGATTGGATCCCATGCGCGCGGGCATACCGGGCAGGATGGCCAGAAGCGGGGTGAAATCCAACACGCCATAATTTATCCGCCAGCCGTCCGGCATGATTTCCGGCGCGTCCGCCAATGCCTCCAGCGCCATTGGCGCCTGCCCTTCAAACTCCGACACCGGCAGCACGCCCAACAGCCCGCAAGCCGCATCGAACAGGCGTCCGCAACTCGAGGTCTCCGGGCAATTCAGATTGCGCTCCAGCATCTGGGTCAGCATCATTGCATGGGGTTGCGCGTGAAAGCGCACCGCGATCTCATCGCTTCGCCCCAGCAGGAATAACACCGCCGCCGCCATGCGCCATGGCTCACGAGCAGCTATATCACCTCCAGGTTGGGACAGGGGGGTCAGGTGGCCAATACGGTTGTATTGCAGCCCGTCCACCACAAACAGTTCCCCCCCCCAAGCATCATTGTCCGGCCCCAAGCCGAAGCCGTCCAGCGACAAGCCCAGCACCGGGTCGGAATGCCGGTGTTCGCCAGTGGTGGCAAGAATATGAGCGTGGTGGTGCTGCACCGGCAGGGTCTTGATACCCAACCCGCGGCCTATATGGGTCGAGCGGAAATCCGGGTGCAGGTCATGCGCGGCACAGATTATGTCGCCACACGCCAGCCCAAGCAGCGACCCTAGCATCGCCTGATAATCATCAACCGCTTCAAGACTGCCAAGGTCTCCGGCGGGGCGGGTCACCAAGGCTTTGTTGCCGTCAATCAGACACAGGCTGGCTTTTAGAAACGCCCCCATACCAAGCACTGTCGGCATGGCACGCGGCAGGGGGATCACATGCGCGATCAGGTTGGAGGGAACAGCATGCACGTTCATTCCCCGGCTTTCGTCCCAGCGCACACTCCGACCTGCATCTGCGCCGCTTGCACCGTAATCCAGTCGTACCACTTGGCCAGCCCGTCGCCGGTCAGGGCGCTGAGCTCAAGGATCTCGATTTTTGGGTTTACCCGGCGGGCATAGTTGATACATTTGTCCACGTCGAATGGCACGTGAGGCAACAGGTCGGATTTGTTCAGTACCATCAAACGGGCCGCCGCAAACATGTCGGGGTATTTCAAAGGTTTATCTTCGCCTTCTGTCACGGACAGGATCACGACCTTGGCAGCCTCGCCCAGATCAAATGCGGCCGGGCAGACCAGATTGCCAACGTTTTCGATGAACAGCAAGCTGCCGGGCTGCGGCTGCAACTGCCTGATCGCCCTGGCCACCATGTCGGCATCCAGATGGCACCCCTTGCCGGTGTTAACCTGAATGGCCCGCGCCCCAGTTGCCCGGATGCGGTCGGCGTCAAGGCTGGTTTGCTGATCGCCCTCAATGACTGATATGGGATATGTGGCAGCCATATCTGTAGCGGTGCGCGCCAAGAGCGTGGTCTTCCCTGAACCGGGCGATGAAACTAAGTTTAGCGCAAGCACCCCGATCCGGGCCAGATTTGCCCGGTTATACGCCGCAAGGTGGTTGTTTTTCGACAGGATATCAGCCTCAATCTGGATAATACGCTTTTGGCTTAACCCCGGCACATGGCTACCGCCAATGATTTGCCTGGAATGCAGATCACCATTATCAACGATGTGCTGATGAGCGTGATGGTGGTGATCATGCCTATGTTCATGTTCGCCTTCCACCTTGGCACTACCCTGCCCGCATCCGCAAGTTGTACACATCATTCCACCTCCATATTGCGAACGCGCATATTGGTTCCGCTGGTGATTTCCAATCGATAGCCGCTGCATTCTGGGCGGGGCACGCCCAAAGCCTTAAGCGATACCTGATCGGCACAATCATGACACCAAGTACGCCCCGGTGCACGGACTATTTCCTGCGCCGGCCCACAGATGATCAGGATCTTCACCACCACCTCAAGGCAAAATCGCAGGACGCCCGGTTCCACTTGGATCTCGACGCAAGAGTTTATCGTAGAATATGCTGCGTGTCAGACGCTGGCGTTCCCGATCTTCTCGGCGTGCTGCAGAACTCTAAGCTTGCGCTGAATCTCTCGTTCTTCGTTTGTCATCAAAACTTCCTCCACCCTAA
>JAFLKA010000446.1 GCA_022712735.1 Marinosulfonomonas sp.
CAGAAATCGGCGCCCGTCTGCCTCGATCAGCCAGCTGCCTTCGCCTTTGACGAAGGAAAGCGGTGCGCGGGAATAGGTCGGCAGAACTGAGGGTATCATTGCGGTGGTCCTTTTGATGAAGCCTATGATTGCCATACGGGGTGCCGCATGGATTGGGGCATGTCAATATTTCAGGAAAGATTGCGCGAAAAAAGCGCGGGGGAACAGGCGGCGGGACGTCAGGCGCGGGTGCGTCGGCGTCGGATGGTAGTGATATGATGCTGCGTGTTCATGAGGTTGCGTTTAAGGCAAACTGTCGGGCGTTGTCAAACCGTCGCTAAACACAGGCTGAAAACAGTTCCACTATTCCGGAATAGTGGAACTATTACCACCTCGGCTATCTTAATACTTATCAGATAGTTACTAGATTTCTCGGCGGAAGTTTTGGCATTAGAAACAGCCATTCCATGTCCACAAAAACATCTATGCTCCCTCACGCTGCACTGCCAAATCACAAACCCGATTTTGTGCTTTTGAATCTTGAAAACCGGCGCTACAAATTGCCAATGCAAACCACCCAACCCCAAGAACGCCTCACTGCCGTCGGCTTTATCCTTACAGCGTCAGCGTTGATTGCCGGAACCAGCCTGCTGGCCAAAACGCTTAGCCACGACACTTTGGGGCCAGCCCTGCACCCGCTGCAAATCAGCCACGGGCGATTTTTGTTTGCATTTATCGCGCTGTTGGCTGTCGCCGCCGTCTTGCGACCCAAATTTCAGCAGATTAACATTGGTCTGCACATTGCGCGCACCAGTTGCGGTTGGGCGGGCATCTCACTGATGTTCGCGGCAATTGCCTATATCCCGCTGCCCGATGCCACCGCGATCAGCTTTCTTAATCCGGTGTTTGCGATGATGTTGGCGATCCCGTTACTGGGCGAAAGGGTTGGGCCAATACGTTGGGCGGCGGCAGGTTTAGCGCTGATCGGGGCGCTGGTTTTGCTTCGCCCGACAGCCGCCAGCTTTCAACCCGCCGCACTGCTGGCCCTGAGCGCTGCGGTTATTATGGGGCTCGAGATCACCTTGATCAAACTCTTGACGGGGCGCGAAAAGCCGCTGCAAATCTTGCTGGTCAACAACGCTATCGGCCTAACAATTGCCACCGTGGCTGTGCTGTTTGTCTGGGCCGCACCAACGCCTGCGCAATGGGCCGCACTTGCGGGGCTGGGTATGATGATGGCGCTGGCGCAAAGCTGCTTTATTCAGGCTATGCGCCGTGCTGACTCCAGCTTTGTGGTGCCGTTTTCCTACGCCACCCTGATATTCGTCGCTTTGTATGATTACTTTATTTTCAAAGCCGTACCTGACAGTATCAGTATCCTTGGGGCTTTGATCATCATCACAGGTGCCGTTCTGCTGGCTTGGCGCGAGGCACGGTTGCGCTAGCAGTGATTTGAGCGTTTAGTGGGAACATCACCCAAGGACACCCCATGCTCCAAGTCACCAATCTGTCCCGCCTGATGATCGGCCCTGTCGACTTTACCATAAACGACGGTGAGTGTGTTGCGATCACCGGACCATCGGGCACTGGTAAATCGGTGCTGCTGCGGGCCATCGCCGATCTGGACCCGAATGACGGATCCGTGCAAACCACTGAAATGGAACGTTCAAAGACCGCTGCACCGCAGTGGCGCAAACACGTTGCCATGTTGCCCGCCGAAAGCGGCTGGTGGCACGAGCGCGTGGCCTCGCATTTTCAACACCCTGAGCAGATGCCTGAAAAATTGCCCTCAGTTGGCTTGCCAAAGGAGGCAATGAGGTGGGAGGTGGCGCGGCTTTCAACCGGAGAAAAGCACCGCCTTGCCCTGCTGCGCTGCCTTGAGACAGACCCCAAGGTGTTGCTGCTGGACGAGCCCACAGCCGCGCTGGACTTTGAGACCACCTTGCAAATCGAATCCCTGCTGGAACAACAATTGGCCAATGGCACCTCGATTCTGATTGTGACCCATGACGCCACGCAAGCCAAACGCATGGCCGACCGGATTTTGCATCTTGAAAATGGGACCTTGCACGAGGTGACATCATGAGTGGTTACATCAGCCTGACCTATTCCGACCTGCTGCTGGCGTCGATCTTTCTTGTGCTAAACGGGGCGCTGTCGATCTGGCTCCATCTGGGGTTAGAGCGCAAACTGGCGGTGGCGGCCATTCGCATGGTGGTGCAACTGGTGCTGGTGGGACTGTTGCTCAAAAGCCTGTTTTCCATCTTGTCCCCTTGGCTCACCCTGTTGGTCGCCGCCTTCATGGTGCTGTTTGCGGGCCGCGAGATCTGGGCACGGCAGGAATACAGGCTGCGCGGGGTCTGGGGGTTCGGGCTGGGCACTGGCGCGATGGCCTTTGCGGGGGCCGGCATCACCCTGATTGCCCTGACCAGTATGATCAGCGCTGATCCGTGGTGGACCCCGCGTTTTGCGTTGCCGCTGTTGGGGATGGTGCTGGGCAATACCATGACGGGGGTGTCACTGGCGCTGGACAATTTACACACCTCCATGCGCCGTGAACGCATCGCAATCGAGGCGCAACTGTTGCTGGGCGCGGATCGCTGGTTCGCCCTGCGCCCGGTTCTGCGCCGCGCACTCAGGGCGGGGTTCATGCCGATCATAAACTCGATGGCCGCCACCGGCATTGTTTCATTACCGGGTATGATGACCGGTCAAATCCTGTCCGGCGTCGACCCGACCGAAGCGGTAAAATACCAGCTGCTGGTGATGTTTCTGATCGGCGGCGCAACGGGGCTGGGCGTGTTATTGGCCACATTCGGGTCGGTCTGGCGCCTGACGGATGAACGTCATCGCCTGCGTCTCGAGAGGCTCACAAATGCAAAAGAGACACCATAGTGTCACTGGCGCTTGTATCCTGCGGGTAGGCTGTATAAAATACGCCCAACAGAATTCCATATATGGTCGTAGGATAAGGGCAGATCGCCTTCCTCACGGCCATTTTCAGTTAAGGAAATACAGATGGCCTGGACCGATGATCGTGTGGCAACACTCACTAAAATGTGGGGCGAAGGCCAATCCGCAAGCCAGATCGCCAAGGAACTTGGCGGCGTCACCCGTAACGCGGTGATCGGCAAAGTGCACCGTTTGGGCCTGTCCAATCGTGCCACCAGCGGAACGAAGCCTGCGGCCAAAGGCAAAGCAGCGGCCAAACCGGCAGCCCGCGCCAAACCGGCAGCCAAGGCCAAGGCGGCACCGGTCGCCACACCAAAACCGATGCTGCCCGCCCGCAAGGTGATTATTCCGGCGGGCCAACCCCTGCCACCGCAGCCTTCGGCAAATGAAATCAGCCCCGAAGCATTGGCCAGTGTGCGCGAAGTCGAAAAGCAGGCTAAAAAGATCAGTCTGATGGAATTGACCGAACGCACCTGCAAATGGCCAATCGGCGATCCCGCGACCGATGAATTCTGGTTCTGCGGCCTGACATCCGAGCCTGGCAAACCCTATTGCGAGGCCCATGTCGGCGTGGCGTTCCAACCCATG
>JAFLKA010000405.1 GCA_022712735.1 Marinosulfonomonas sp.
CACATGATCGGCCATTCCGGCAACGACTGCCAGATCATGGGTGATCAGCAACAGCGACATGTTTCCCTCGGCGACCAGCTCGCGGAGCAGGTCCAATATTTGCGCCTGCGTGGTGACGTCCAGCGCGGTTGTCGGCTCGTCGGCAATCAGCAATTTGGGGCGCAGCGCGATGGCCATAGCGATGCAAACCCGCTGGCGCTGGCCACCTGACAACTCGTGCGGATAGCGGGACGAGGGGAACCTGTCGGCGGGCAGCCCGACTCGATCCAGCATTTGGCGGGCGATTTTGGCGGCCTCGGATTTACTGGCCTTGCCGTGGATCAACAGGGTTTCGGCCACTTGGTTACCGATGGATTGCACGGGGTTTAACGCGGTCATCGGTTCCTGAAATATCATGCTGATTTCATTGCCGCGCAAGGCGCACATATCGGGTTCGGACAGGGTTAAAACATCGGCACCCTCGACCGTAACGTGCCCGCCAACTACGCTGCCCAGTGGTAGCAATTGCATCAGGGCAAGCGCGGTCATGGATTTGCCAGAACCGCTTTCGCCAACCAGTCCGAAGATCTGCCCCTGCGGTATTTCAAAACTGACATCGGTCAGGATTGGCGTGTCGTGAATGGCGAGGGTGAGGTTTTGTAGAGAAATCATCAGCGCTCCCTCCTGATCCGTGGGTCCAACAAATCACGCAAGCCATCGCCCATCAGGTTCAACCCCAGAACCATCAGCACAATCGCTATACCGGGCAGGAATGCAAGGCGGGCATCGCTGTAGATATAGGTCTGGGCATCGGCCAGCATCCGGCCCCAGCTGGGCGTCGGCGGCTGTGCGCCAAGGCCAACATAGGACAGGCCCGCCTCGGCCAAAATACCCAGTGAAAACTGGATTGTTCCCTGCACGATCAACAGGTTGGCGATATTGGGCAGGATGTGTTCCACCGAAATACGCAAGGCACGTTTACCGCAGGTTCGGGCCGCGAGGATGTAATCCAGCGTCCAGATAGACAGTGCCGCCCCACGGGTGACGCGGGCAAAAACGGGAATGTTGAAGATGCCGATGGCAAGGATTGCATTCAGAGCCGAGGGGCCAAAAACGGCGGTGATCAGGATGGCAATTACCAGCGACGGAAAGGCAAAGATCAGGTCATTGCCACGCATGATCACCTCGTCCAGCAGGCTCCCCCGATTGGCCGCAGCCATCAATCCCAACGGCACGCCGATGCCCATTCCGATGCCCACGGCAACAATGGCAACTGCGATGGAAGTGCGTGCGCCAACCATCAGCATCGAAAACATATCGCGACCAAAATGATCGGTGCCAAGCCAGTATTCCGCAGACGGAGTTTGCAGTTTATCGGCGATGGTCAGGATGGTGACATCATGCGGGGTCCAGAAGAATGACAGCGCTACGGCGACCACAAAAAAACCTGTCAGGATAGTGCCGGTGATGAGTTGGACCGGCAACCTCATCGGCCACTCCGCAAGCGTGGGTCAACGGCGGCATAAGCAATGTCGACAAGGAAGGTGACTATGATGACGGCGAACACCAGCAGCATCACGACGCTTTCGACAACCACCAGATCGCGCTGGGTGATGCCCTGAAAAATCAGCCGCCCAAGGCCCGGCAGGTAGAACACGTTTTCGATGATGATGCCGCCGGCAATCAGGAAGGAAAATTGCAAGCCGATGATGGTCAACACGGGGATCATGGCGTTGCGCAATGCATGGCGGCGCAGGGCTTGGGCGCGGGTCAGACCCTTGGCACGGGCGGTGCGGATGTAGTCTTGGGTCAAAGTTTCCAGCAAGGATGATCGCATAACTCTGGCGAGGATCGAGGCTTGGGGCAGGGCCAGCGAGATGGCCGGCAGGGTGAGCGATTTCAACCCCGCCAGTAGACCGTTTTCCCACCCCGCAAAGCCGCCCGCGTTGAACCAGTGCAGGTTGATCGCGAACACCAGAACCAGCAGCATAGCGAACCAGAAATTCGGCACCGCAATGCCCAGCTGTGTGACGCCCATGATCACATAATCGCTGGGTTTGCCACGGCGCGCAGCCGCGATCAAGCCGACGGGAAAGGCGATAAGGGTCGATAGCAGTAACGCGAACAGGGCCAGCGGTAATGACACCCAGAGGCGCTGGGTGATCAGGTCCGAGACTGGAACGCGGTAGGTGTAGGACGTGCCGAAATCCCCTGTCAGCATCCCCGTGACCCAACCGAAATAGCGCGACCACAGGGTGCCGTTTAGACCCAGTTCATCGCGCAATGCTATGACTGCTTCAGGGGCGGCACTAAGGCCGAGCATGTAAGAAGCAGGATCGCCGGGGATCACCTCGACCACGGCGAAAACCACCACCGAGGCCATCAGTAGGCTAAGAGTGAGAGACAGCAATCGGGTGGCGGTAAAACGTATCATATCGGGCAGGTTAGTGCGCGATTTGGGGAAATGCTAGGGGGGGAATGACGGGGGTTGGAGGATACGTAAAACGTATGGGTTTTATACATACGCAAGTTTGTATCCTGAGTGGGTTTACGGCTATTTTGCGGGCTGATCCAGCAGGGACGAATGATAAGCCACCAGTTCCACTGTATTGCCCTCGGGGTCTTCGGTGAAGATCCCGCGCCAGCCAACCCAGCCGAAATGCTCGATGCGGTATGGTTGTTCGAGCTTGTCATACCAAGCCATCACCGCGTCCTGCTCATCATAAGGCAGGGACAGGGCGATATGATGCAAGGAAGATCGGGCACCGGTCTCGGGCTTTGCATCAGCACTGAACAGCGCCAGAATTGTCGTGTGTCCGTCAAAACCTTCGCTGATTTTGAAGAACACGATGCCTGTGCGACGATCCCCTGATAGATGCGTTAGCCCGATGACATTTTCATAGAAATTGGCCATCGCCTGCACATCGATGCAGCGAATAGCAATCTCTCCTAGGCCGCGAGGCTGAAACCCTCTTTCTTGTGTCATTCGTATAGTGTGGCCGATAGCCCGTCGCAGGGCAATCCCTGCCTTACGCACCCTCATCGGGCATCACAGGCAATACCGTTTCCGGTGCCAGCTCGGCCACCTTGTCACAAATTGCGGCTTTGCGCAGGGGTTTTGTCAGATAATAATCCAGCCCCGCTGCCAGAATTTCCGTGTCATCCCCTGCCATTGCATGGGCGGTTAGTGCCACGATAGGGACATGATGCAACCCGTCCCGCGCCTCGATCTCGCGGATGGTTCGGGTGGCTTCTTTGCCGTCCATAACCGGCATCGAAATATCCATGAAAATCATATCGGGCTGGAAGCTCTGGAATTGCTCGACCGCCTCGACCCCGTTGTTGGCGAAAACCAGATCGATGTTCAAACTCTTCACCATTTTGCTAAACACCAGCCGGTTTGTGCGGTTATCTTCGGCGGCCAAAACCTTCATCTTGCGCAGGGATTGATCGGCGTTGTCGGGTGCGGGCGGCAATGGCGTGTTTTCTTCAACGGGGAGCGTGTCCGGTGATACATCCGCGTCAACCCCGTCCAGAGATTGCAAGACATTGAATAGATCATGCCGCAAAATCGGCTTGCTCAAGGTGGCAAAAGCGGGTCCGTTGTCCGCCGTTTCGCGGTCTGATTTTAACAGAATTAACGGCAGGTCAGGCGCATTGGTATGCAGTAAAATCAGGTAATCCTGTCGGGCATTACCCGATGCGGGCATATCAATAAACGCGACATCAAAATCACCAGCAGCCTCGACAATTTGCGCGGCCCCGACATCATGCTGCACCACGTCAACGCCCAACACAGCAAGCTGCTTGGTCAATATTTCCAGACCGGCATTCTGATCGCTTACGATCAGCGCCTTGTGAATCCGGGCCAGCGAATGATCCGGTGCAATCAACGCAGGTTCCGATACGGGCAGGGTGATATGAAATCCGAAACAGGAGCCCTCCCCCTCGACCGAATCCACCCAGATTTCGCCTTGCATCAGTTCGATCAACTGTTTGGTAATCGCAAGACCCAGCCCCGTGCCTTCGTATTTGCGATTGCGTTCATCCTCGACCTGATTGAATTCGCCAAAAATATGGCCAACCATATCGGCGAGAATACCGATACCCGTATCCTCGATTGATACATGAACCCGCGTTTTACCGGATTCGCCAACCTCGAGTCCTACGACGCGGATCAACACATGTCCTTCATTGGTAAACTTGACGGCATTGCCAATCAGGTTGGTCAAAATTTGCCGCACCCGCCCTGCGTCACCTACATATTGGGTCGGCAGGAACATGTCGTAATCCACCAGAATTTCGACGGTCTTATCCTGAAGCGAAGCTTGTAAGAGTGTCACGACTTCATGGATGCACCGCTCCAGATCAAACGGTTCGGCCGTAAGCGTCAGTTTATCCGCCTCGATTTTCGAGTAATCCAGCACGTCGTTGATGATCACCAGCAAGGCTTCGCCGGAATTTTTGATGGTTCTAGCGTATAGCATTTGATCTTCATCCAGATCGGTATCGGTCAGCAGGTCTGCCATCCCGACAACGCCATTCATCGGGGTGCGGATTTCGTGGCTCATATTCGCCAGAAATGCCGATTTGGCGCGGTTCGCGGCTTCGGCCTTGATACGGGCGTCTTTCAACTCGGCCTCGTGGCGGATCGTATCGGTGATGTTCAGCGCAAGCGATACCGTGTCGCCATCACGGGCGCGCCGATCCACCAGTTTGATGTAGGCGCCATTCCACAGGCGGATCACCTTGGGTTCAATCGGGTCGCTGTGCCAGCGCGTCAGCATTGCATCGCGCCATTCCATCGGGGTTTCCCCCTCCAGATCGGCGATGCCTTCTTCGACCAACAGCTGGACAATACGGACATAGCTCACCCCGGTCCGAACCTCTTCTAGCCCGTCAAACACGGCCAGATAGGCGTGGTTTGCCGAAACCATACAGTCGTCCATGTCAAAAACTGCAAACCCGTCCTCGATCGTTTCGATCGAATCCCACAGGCGACGTTCGGCGATGCCCGCCTTGTGATTGGCGACCTTCAAATCAGACCGAACACGGGTGTTTTCGCCCTTCAGTTCTTCAGCTTCATGGCGTTGTTCAACTATCTCATCCGACAAGGCCCGCGCGTGCTGGCCCAGTTTGGAGTTGGCAGCAAACAGTTCATTTTGCTTTTGCTCCAGCAAACGTTCTGCGGCCAGTCGCCCACGGCGTTCTTGTGCCAGTTTTTCGGTGATCGCCATCCTGTCCCTCTTTGTATCATTTATACGGAACATTCCACGAACATGGTGAACAATATCTTAACATATCCAACTTTTTTCGCCCCAAGAACCGATTGCCACTACCGTTTGGCTGTGCAACCATCGGGCCATTATTTTCAGGAGGACTATTTATGCGCCTTGTTGTCAAAGCCGCCGCCGTTTTACTGTTGTTCACCACATCCCTATGGGCGAATGATTTGATCCCCGACCGTCGACTTGCGATAACGCGCGATCTGGATTTTTACGGCTCTGACTTACAGTCGATATTTGATACGACCCTGCCCGCCTGCCAAAAGGCATGTTTAACAGATGCGCGTTGTCAGGCGTTCACCTTCAATACCCGCCCAAATTCGTGTTTCCCGAAAAGCGAAGTGACCGAACCACAGCCCTACGCCGGTGCAATTTCAGCGCGGGTTCTGACCACGAACCCGAAAATCCTTGCAGCGGCATCAGCGCGGGCAGCCGAGCTGTCATTTCTGGATGGGGCCGAGTTTACAGCGGCCAAGGATTTCGCCCAAGAGC
>JAFLKA010000159.1 GCA_022712735.1 Marinosulfonomonas sp.
CTCCAGCCCCTCCAACTGCTCCAGCTCGCAAACGCCCCAGTCGTGATAGGCTTTCAGGGTTGCGGGCCGATACGCATAGGCCCCCACATGGTGAAAGACCGGTGTTTCGGTTTCTGCACCATAGCTATTATCGGTATAGGGCACGACCTCTTTTGAAAAATAGAGCGCGTCTCGATTGACATCAAACACCGCCGTTGTGCCTCCCACCCGGCCATTGCGGCGATCCTCGCGCAAATTCGCCAGCATTTCACCGTCACAGCGCAACACAGGCGTTGCCATTTGAACATCTGGATTGGCACGCATCTCGTCAATCAGTGCCGATAAAAACCACGGCGGCGTCAGCGGCGCATCGCCTTGCAGGTTCACAACTATATCCGGCAGGCTTTCTAGATGGCGCAGACTGTCGGCCACACGCTCGGTCCCATTGGCGCAATTCTCGCCAGTCATCAATACCTTGGCACCAAAGCGTTCCGCCTCACGCGCAATGCCCGCGTCATCGGTAGCGATGTAAACTTCGGCTACTCCGCCCACCTCTTTGGCCGCCAGCCAGCTGCGTTCAATCAGGGATTTCGCCACCCCCGTCGCGCCCACAAGTGGCGCAAGCGGTTTGCCCGGATAACGGGATGATGCATATCGGGCGGGGATAACGATGATCACTTCATTGTTCATACCCCTGTGATGGTCGATCTGGGCACCGTGGCCAAGCAGATTATGCACCATATGGTGATT
Organism: Marinosulfonomonas sp.; assembly: GCA_022712735.1. Next base: position 730 of record JAFLKA010000159.1, read on the forward strand.
TTTCGCGTCTCTATGCCCTATCCGCCGCGCAAATTTCTGTGTAAAAGTCCTGCAACGAAAAGGATATGATGTGGCGAATTACCTATACAAAAGCGACCTGCCGGATGATCTGGACCTTGGCCCAGTCGTGGCGATTGATTGCGAAACCATGGGATTGCACCCGCACCGCGACCGTTTGTGCGTCGTGCAAATGTCGGGCGGCGATGGCGATGCGCATCTGGTGCAGGTTGAGCAGGGCCAAACATCAGCGCCTAACCTGTGCCGCATGCTGGCCGACCCCGACGTGTTGAAACTGTTCCATTTCGGACGCTTTGACATTGCCGCGATGCAGAACGCCTTTGGCACCGTCACAGCGCCGGTTTATTGCACCAAAATCGCATCCCGCCTGATCCGCACCTATACGGATCGCCACGGATTAAAGAACCTGTTGCAGGAATTGCTGGGTGTGGATGTATCCAAACAACAGCAAAGCTCGGATTGGGGCGCGGATGAACTGACCAAGGCGCAGATCGAATATGCCGCCTCGGACGTTCTGTATCTGCACCGCCTTCGGGATGAGTTGAATATCCGGCTGGAGCGCGAAGGGCGCATGAAAATTGCCCAAGCCTGTTTTGATTTCCTACCGATGCGCGCCAATCTGGACCTTGTGGGGTGGCCGGAAATTGATATTTTCGCCCACTCTTGATGCGCCGGTTTCCGCTACCTAAATATAGGTTATAAGCAAAACCCCGCTGACCGCCGTGCCAACTCTCTTGGCCGGTGGCGCATATTCTGGCACGATCCCGATATGACTATGTATGATAACAGCTATTCGCGCTTTGTTGCCCTGACCAAGGTGATCCTGCCGATCATCGCCTTGGGCATCCTGTCGACGCTGTTTTTATTTTCCCGCGATATCGACCCGACCCAATCCATCCCCTACGCCGATGTGGATGTCGAAGAGTTGGCGCGTGAACAGCGCATTGGTGCACCAAACTATGCCGGTGTCACCGAAGACGGGGCCGCCATTTCGATTACCGCCAAATCTGCGCGCCCATCCCCGGACAATGCCAAAATCGTGACCGCGACGGGTCTGACAGCGATCATCGAGGATGCTATGGATGGGCGCCTCGAAATAATTGCGAGTGATGGTGTGATCAATACGGACCAGCAGATTGTAACACTTCAGGGTGGGGTACAGATTTTGACCTCGACCGGTTATATCATCGACACGGCGGGTTTAACTGCAGCGCTAAACGAAACATCTGTGATTACAGACGGACGGATCACGGCAGAGGGGCCGCTTGGAACCCTAAATGCCGGCCAAATGACGCTTGAAACCCAGAATGGTCCGAATGGATCGCATCTTCTGGTTTTCAAGGGTGGGGTGAAGCTGATATACGACCCCAAAGGCAGTTAGCCCGAATTTCGAGGGGGAAAGATGTTTATTCAATTGCGCATGGTATTGGTCGCGCTGGCGTTGGTTGCGGTGCCGGTGATGGGCACAGCCCAAGGCACCCAGATTACATTCGGCGGGCTAAAGCACGACACAACCCAACCTGTCGAGGTTACATCAGACCAGTTACAGATTAATCAGGCTGATGGATCGGCCATTTTCACTGGTAATGTCGTGATCGGCCAAGGCACGATGCGCCTGTCGGCGGGCCGCGTTGTGGTGGTGTATGCCCAAGGCGATGGCGCACGCCGGATTTCAAAAATGCACGCAACAGGCGGGGTGGTTCTGGTAAACGGGGCCGAGGCCGCGGAGGCAGATGAGGCACTCTATTCCATCGACAACGGTAATATCGTAATGACCGGAAACGTGATCCTGACCCAGGGTCAAAGTGCGCTTTCGTCAAACCGCATGATCGTTAACCTGAAGACCGGACAGGCAACACTGGATGGCCGCGTGAAAACCATTCTACAAACCGGCGGCAATTAAGCGATGGCCAAAACCCCAGATTTAACGGTTTCCGAAGGCAGCGTAGGTTTGCAAATCCGCAATCTGCGCAAAAGCTATCGTAAACGTCCGGTGATCCGCGATGTCAGCATCGATCTGGGACGTGGCGAGGTTGTCGCGCTGCTGGGGCCGAACGGATCGGGCAAAACCACTGTTTTCTACGCCATTGCTGGCCTGATCACCCCCGAAGGCGGGCAGGTGATTATCGACGGGCGTGATGTGACCATGCTGCCGATGTATCGCCGTGCCAAGCTGGGCATCGGGTATCTGCCGCAAGAGGTATCGATTTTTCGCGGTATGACGGTTGAGGATAACATCCTGTCGATCCTCGAAATTTCCGAGAAAGACCGACATAAACGGCGCGAGCGGCTGGAAGAATTGCTGAGCGATTTTTCCATCGAACACCTGCGCCGCGCCTCTGCTCTGTCGCTGTCCGGTGGCGAGAGGCGGCGCGTGGAAATTGCCCGCTGTCTGGCCGCCAATCCGAAATACCTGCTACTGGATGAACCTTTTGCCGGGGTGGATCCAATTGCTGTTGGCGAAATTCGGACTTTGGTCGCTGATCTAAAGAACCGAGGAATCGGCGTTCTGATCACCGATCACAACGTGCGCGAGACGCTGGAAATCGTTGAGCGGGCCTATATCCTGCATGATGGTACTGTTTTGATGAGCGGCACTACCGAAGAAGTGATCAAAGATGAAAACGTGCGCCGCGTTTATCTGGGCCATAATTTCAAGATATCCTAAGGTCATTTTTGCGGGTAATAGTAAATTATTACACATTGTCGCAGTTGACATTGCACTGTATTCTGTCGCCAAATAGAGTGGATGTATGAATACACTATCATCGTTCGTGCGCCGAAGAATCACGGCCGTACAGCAAGCGCCCAAGAAAACGCCGGGCCACAAAAAATACGTGAACCAATAACCCAAGCGAAACCCTTTCTACGCAACTGTAGAAGGGAACGTTTGTTTTTTAATACAAAGGAGATGTGATGCAGTACCAGATCAGCGGAAAACAGATTGATATAGGTGAGG
>JAFLKA010000322.1 GCA_022712735.1 Marinosulfonomonas sp.
TCGGCTCGTAATACCGCCTCCAGTCGCGCCATATCAATGTCTGAGCGGTTGCCATAATCAATCACCTCGACCTCGGCCCCCAATCCTGTCGCAATACCGGCCCAGCCCAGACCAAACAGACCCGTCGCCAACACCAGAACCTTGTCGCCGCGCGACAACACATTCGCCAGCGCGGCCTCCCACGCCCCATGCCCGTTACAAAGATAGATCGCCACATTATGCTCGGTACGGGCCACAACCTTCAGATCCGTGACGATACCCTCGACCATGCGCTCAATGGCCGATCCATAAATATTGGGCGCGGGCTGATGCATCGCTTGCAACACCCGATCCGGCACAACAGACGGGCCAGGAATGGCAAGATAAGGACGACCATGGGACAGGGACATGCGGGGAATACTCCATTGCTGTTCCCGCAACGCTATTGCCTCGGCATGACACCGTCAATTCCCCCCTTCTTCTTTTAGGATTAACAGGTCCTGACCCTAGGCAGCAGCAAGGCTGAAAGCGCTTGGAAAATGTGCAAAAACAATCCTATAGTATCGGCCATAAAACATTTCCACTATTCTGGAATAGTAGTTCTACAGGTCCAGACATATTAGGGCCAAAGGTACGAGATATCATGCGGCCCGCAGCCCCTAAACACCGGTGGCGCTTGCCAGCCCGCGCATGGCAGGATAAACCGATAAAACAACTGCCCCACAGGATCAGGCAACCGTGACAAAATCCCCCACCAATGACCAATACACCTCCCGCACGCTTATGCGGCGGCTTTGGCACGACTACCTGAAATCCCACATCTGGTGGATGCTGGTTGCCCTTGTGCTGATGATTATGGAAGGCTCGTCCCTGGGCATCCTCAGCTACATGTTGCAACCGATGTTCGACAATGTGTTCGTTGGCGGCGATGCGGATGCGATCTGGTGGGTCGGCGGCATCATATTCGGCCTATTTCTCATGCGTGCCATCACCGAGGTCAGCCAGAAAACCATCCTCACCCGCATCGCCCAGAAAACCTCGACCAGAATGCAGATCGACCTGTTGGACCACTTAATGCGGCTCGACTCTGTGTTCTTCCAGAAAAACCCGCCCGGCGCCCTGATGGAACGGGTGCAAGGCGACACCACAGCGGTTCAAGGCGTCTGGTCGGTGGTTATTTCCGGCTTGGGGCGCGATATTGTCTCGCTGGTTGTGCTGCTGGGGGTGGCTGTGTCGATCGACTGGCTCTGGGCGGCAGTAGCGATCATTGGCGCCCCCTTACTGGTGCTACCGGTCTATATCCTGCAACGCTACATAAGGCGCAAATCCAACCAGATGCGGATCAGCGCTTCTGAGCGCTCCACCCGTCTGGACGAGGTATTCCACGGCATCAACCCGATCAAACTGAACCTGCTGGAACAATACCAACTGGGCCGTTTCACCAGCATCATCGACCGGATCGTAACAGCCGAAATCAAAACCGCGGCAGGGCGCGCGATGATCCCCTCGATGATCGACATCATCACGGGGATCGGCTTTTTCGGGGTGCTGATGGTGGGCGGCCACGACATTATTTCAGGCGAAAAAACCGTCGGTCAATTCATGAGCTTTTTTACCGCCATGACGCTGGCGTTCCAGCCGATGCGCCGCCTTGGCGCCATCGCCGGTATCTGGCAGGTCGCCGCCGCCAGCCTTGAGCGGCTTTACCGGCTGTTTGACGAAAAACCCACCATCACATCCCCCGCCAAAGCTGCCGCCCCCTTGGCCGCAGGCAATACCACGCTGGAACTGGCAGACGTTACTTTTGCCTATGACGACACGCCGGTTCTGAACGCCACCTCCCTGATAGCCGAATCTGGTAAAACCACTGCCCTTGTCGGCGCATCCGGTGCGGGCAAAAGCACCATCTTCAACGTGTTGACCCGCCTTGTTGAACCCCAATCCGGCACCACCACCATCGGCGGCACCGCAATCAACCAACTGGGCCTGTCCGACCTGCGCGGCATGTTTTCCGTGGTGACCCAGGACGCCCTGCTGTTTGACGAAACCATCCGTGAAAACATCCTGCTGGGCCGCACCGATGTCACCGATGCCGCGCTCAAAGACGCGCTTGATGCTGCGCATGTCACCGACTTCCTCGATAAACTGCCAAACGGTCTGGACTCTCCCGCAGGCCCACGCGGCTCCAATCTGTCCGGCGGCCAGCGCCAGCGCGTCGCCATTGCCCGCGCCATCCTGCGCGACACCCCGATCCTGCTGCTGGACGAGGCAACCTCCGCGCTCGACGCCCACTCCGAAGCCGTGGTGCAAAAAGCGCTAGAGCGCCTGTCAAAAGGACGCACCACACTGGTCATCGCACATCGTCTGTCGACCATCCAGTCCGCCGATAAAATCGTGGTGATGGAGCGCGGCCGCGTGGTCGATCAAGGCACCCACGAAGAACTGCTCGCCGGCGGCGGCATCTACGCCGACCTGCACCGCCTGCAATTCAAGGAAAACGCCCCCATAGGCGGCCACAACCCGCTGGACCCCGTCAACGGTGGCGCAACCACGGGCACGGCCCTCACCGACACCACCTCCAAACCTGGCCTGTTCACCCGCTTCGCCCAACGCTGGTTCGGGCGGTAGCGTCAAGAATCGCTCTGGGCCTATATTAACCATTCCTTACATTGCCCCCTGAACCGTTTTCTTTAAAGAAAACGAGCCGGAAAATTTTAATTTTCCATTTCGGAATTTTTGAAAAATTCCGGCTGCCCAAAATAACAGCGTCGCCCCCTTCAATCCCCCAAGCCCAGCCTGTTCTCCCGCGTTACCCAGCACTGGTTTGGCCGCTAATAGGTGCTCGTAACAACCCCGCCGGTGCAAGAGGAAAACACCGGCGATCTGGTTAGCTTTTCCATGTTCGCCCCAGTATCACCACATCTGGCAGCACATTCAAAAACGCGCTCCAGTTCGGAAACCGATTTTGGCAACCCGTAGATGAAATACCGGCCCTTTAATTCTGGGTTTATGAGCATCTGAAAATCTGCGTCCACATCAGCCTTAATCGCTAGTTCTGATAAATGCGCAGCAAGAATAGCCGTGTTCAAAATATAGAACAGGCCCGTTATGCTCTCGGAATTATCCTCATCCAATAGCGCCTGAAGCCTCATCATATCTGCCCACGTAATCCGTTCAGCAACATCGGTATTTTCAGTAGCCGAAATTGGCGGGAAATAATTCCTTAAATCTGACGCAATATACACCTGCATCCACCCTCTGGCGTCAAGCGGGTCTGCATTGCAATACTTCATTGGCACACCAACATCCGGATCACACGGCACTGACTCCGCTGTAAATTCCCCCTTCAGGAACTGTGATCGCGAAACACACGCCGTTTCTTGCGCATACGCCCATGACGATAGTGTCATATAAATAAGTACTGTTAGTTTCTTCATGCCATTCCTCCAACTTGCTTCACTCCTCATACCCCCGCCCCAACCGCTCCGGATCAGCCCCCGCCAGATACCGCACCAACCGCCATAGGTTCCGCGCCGATTGCCGCGCCCAACCAGCCTCCTGATACCGCGCCGCACAGGTCCGCGCCTCCACCGGCAACCCGCACAACCTCCCCTTCAAAGCCCGCGCCAT
>JAFLKA010000233.1 GCA_022712735.1 Marinosulfonomonas sp.
TCGTCACCAACCTTTAGGGCCCGTTCAAGGTTCAGCCGTTTGCCCACATCCCATGCGCCGATATTGGTCTTGCCAATGCTTTCCGCCGAAATCTGCACATCAAACCAGCCCTGCGGGTCTGTTCCCAGCGCGATCACCGTCAGACAAACCCCGTCACAGGCGATGGACGCGCCAATATCAATGCCCGCCACGTCATATCCGGTGCCAATCCGCGCGCGCAAATCGCCGCGCTGTGTAAGCTCCAGCACTTTGCCGATATCTGTGATAATTCCGGTGAACATTGCAGCACTTCCTCCTATGCTTGGCCCCATATTTGACCTAGCCAATTGCCCCTATATTCGCAATAGCACACCCGATGTTTACTATTTTACGCCAAATAGGGCAAAACGCCATATTTTAGCCCAATCCGGCAGACAATATCACAATAACGCGTGACAAGTGCCGCGCATTGATTCAAACAGTCCCTATCTGGGGGCAGGTAATATATAGGGTGTAATGGCTTACACAATCGGCTCTGATCGCTGTTTTCTCTTCCTGCAAGGGCCGCATGGACCCTTTTTCAACCGGCTGGGCAAGATGTTGCGCATTGCTGGCGCACAAGTTTGGCGCGTCGGGTTTAACGCTGGCGACCGCGCGTTCTGGTTCAATTCAGCCAGTTATATTTCCTATGAGGATACGCAGGAAAACTGGCCGGACCGGTTTGATGCGATCATCAAAGAAAAAGGCATCACCGATCTGGTTCTATACGGCGACACCCGTTTCATCCACGCCGAGGCTGTGAAACGCGCCAAGGCCGCAGGCCTGACCGTGCATGTATTCGAGGAAGGCTATTTGCGCCCCTATTGGGTGACCTATGAGCGGGGCGGCACCAACGGAAATTCCCGCCTGATGGGCATGAGCGTTAAATCCATGCGCAAAACGCTGGCCAACACCGAAATCATCACCCCCGAAGCGCCGAGCCATTGGGGCGACATGCGCCACCATGTGTTTTACGGTGCTTTATACCATTGGTTTGTGATGTTCAGAAACGGGGCCTATCGCAATTTCAAAGCGCACCGCGAATTGAGTGTTGTGGCCGAATTCAAGCTGTATTTACGCCGGTTGCTGATGATGCCCACCCATTGGGCCAGCCGGGTGATTGCGACCACACGGGTCAAACGCGGCGGCTACCCCTACCATCTGGTGCTGTTGCAACTGGAACATGACAGCAGTTTTCAGGCCCACAGCCCGTTCACCAAAATGGCCGAATTTCTGGATGTGGTGATTGAAGGGTTTGCCAAAGGCGCCCCGATCCATCACCACCTTGTTTTCAAGGCGCATCCACTGGAAACCGGCCGCACAGCCCTGCGCAAAATCGCCCGTGAAATCGCCCGCGAATATGGCGTCGAGGCACGGGTGCATTACGTGCGCGGCGGCAAACTGGCGCAATTGCTGGACCACACCCGCAGCGCCGTGACGGTGAATTCGACCGCTGCCCAGCAGGTTCTGCGACGCGGAATTCCGCTTAAGGTGTTTGGCGATGCAGTGTTTGCCAAACCCGAATTTGTCTCGACCCTGCCGCTGCCCGAATTTTTCAGCCAACCCAGCCGCCCCGACATGCGCGCCTATAAGGAATATCGCCAGTATTTGCTAGAAACGTCGCAAATATCGGGCGGGTTCTATTCGGCCCGCGGGCGCGATCAGTTAATGCGGCTGGTGGTTGATATGGTACTGGCCCCGCAGGACCCCTATGAGGCACTGGAAACCGGAAACGCGGCACCAAGGCAACAGTTGCGCGTTGTAAACTAGACCTGCAAATCAAAACGCTATCTTTTTGTGCCGGATTCCCGTAGCTTACAAAAAAAACTTGAGGCAGTGTTATATATAAAAAGGAGACCCGATAGTGAAAATCACGGGTTCAACTTGGGCTAAAGCGGTGGCCCTTACAGCGGCGCTTGCTGTTGTGTCATCATGTGGCTTGCCGCGTTCCGGCCCGAGCAAGCGTGAAATTTTCGCGGGTTCGGTCCTGAAAGAAGGCGACGCATTCGTTATTTCCGTCAATGACCATGTAACGCGCACAACTGCTGTTGTGCCCGCTCTGGGCTTTTCCAAAGCCTTCAAAAACGCCGGTCTTGTCGGGTCTGACACCATTCGCGCTGGCGATACATTGGGTCTGACCATTTGGGAAAACGTAAGCGATCCTTTACTCGGCTTTCCGGGGCAAAGTGCTACACCGCTAGAAGAAGTGCAGGTTGATGGCGCCGGCTTTATCTTTATCCCCTACGCTGGGCGCATTCGCGCGGCGGGCAATTCCCCCGAAGCATTACGCCGGATCATCACCGCCAAACTGGACAAACAAACCCCGGATCCACAGGTTCTGGTCAGGCGCCTTGCCGGTGACGGCGCAACTGTTTCGATCGTTGGCGGTGTCAGCGGTCAGGGCATCTATGCGATTGAGCGCCCGACGCGCACGCTAAGTTCAATGCTGGCACGGGCGGGCGGCATCGCGGTCGCACCCGAAATCGCCCAGATCACCGTTATTCGCGGCAATCAGCGCGGTAAAATCTGGTTCCAAGACCTGTACAAACATCCCGAACTGGACATCGCCCTGCGGGGTGGCGACCGAATTTTAGTCGAGGAAGACTCCCGCGCCTTTACCGCATTGGGGGCAACGGGGGCGCAAAACCGCGTGCCTTTCACCACCCAGACCCTTTCGGCAATCGAGGCCATCGCCCAGGTTGGCGGACTAAGTTCGAACTTGGCCGATCCAACGGGTGTGTTTGTTTTCCGTAACGAGCCCGAAGAGATTGCAAATGCTGTATTGGCCCGCAATGATCTGCAAGGTGCGCAACGTATGGTTTACGTACTGGACCTGACCGAACCCAACGGCATGTTCCAGGCCCGCGATTTCGTGGTGCGTGATGGCGATACCGTTTATGTCACCGAAGCCCCGTTTGTGCAGTGGAGCAAAACACTGTCAGCGATCACAGGTTCGCTGAGTACAGCCGATACGCTGAACACACTGGCGGGCAACTAACGGCCTATGCCACAGCAATACAAAACACAGACCGCCGATGGGGAAACCCGTCGGCGGCTTTATGTTTATAACGGCGGTTTTCTAACCCAGACGCGTATCCGGCGGATTTTGCAGCTATCGGGCTATGACATCAAGCTGGGCAAACCCTCTGGTGACGACATGATCGGTGTCTGGGGCCAAAGCCCGACCTCACCGCGCGGCGAAGCGGTATCGCGCCACACAGATGCGCCAATATTACGGGTTGAGGATGCATTCCTGCGCTCGATCCACCCGGGGCGGTCAGGCGAGCCGCCGCTGGGCCTGTTTCTGGATCAAAACGGGGTGCATTTTGACCCCACCACGGTCACCGACCTTGAAACCCTTCTGACCACGCATCCGCTGGACGATACCGCCCTGCTGAACCGTGCCCGTATCGCGGTTCAGCGGCTAAAGGCGGCAGATCTGTCAAAATACAACTGTCATAATCCCGACCACTCCCTGCCCGCCCCCGGATATGTGCTGGTGATTGATCAGACCAAGGGCGACGCCTCGGTCACGGCATCGGGTGGCAATACTGCCAGCTTCAAGGAAATGCTGGTGTTCGCACAGGAAGAGCACCCCGGTGCGCAGATCATTATCAAAACCCACCCTGAAACTGCTGCGGGGCACCGCTCGGGGTATTTCGGCGCGTCTGACGTCAGCCGTCGGGTATCGCTGCTGAGCGATCCCGTGTCGCCTTGGGCGCTGATGGAGGGGGCAATTGCAGTCTATACCGTGTCCTCGCAACTGGGGTTCGAGGCGATTTTTGCCGATCACAAACCGCGCGTCTTTGGCCAGCCGTTTTATGCCGGATGGGGGTTGACGGATGATGAAAATCCGGTGCCACGGCGAACCCGCGTCCTGACCCGCTCGCAATTGTTCGGGGCCGCAATGATCCTTTATCCGAAATGGTATGACCCCTATCGTGATAAGTTGTGCGAACTGGAATGTGTGATTGATACGCTAGAGGCTCAAGCGCGGGAATGGCGCGAGGATCACAACGGCCATGTGGCAATGGGTATGCGCCTGTGGAAACGCGCCCCGTTGCAGGCATTTTATGGCCGCTACAAAAAACTGCGGTTCGAGGGCTTGCCCGATAAGGCCCACGCCTTGGCCCGTGAAACGGGGGCTGGCCGGATGATCTGGGCGGGCAAGGAAACACCGGACATGTATGACGACCCCGTGCTGCGCATCGAGGACGGTTTCTTGCGCTCGCGCGGGCTGGGTGCAACCCTGAACGCGCCGCTATCACTCGTCACCGATGACCTTGGCATTTACTATGATCCAACCCGCGATAGCCGCCTTGAGCAGATGATTACGCTGTCTTGCGAGTTGCCCGATCACGCCATCATGCGCGCCGAGCGGCTGATCAGCAACCTGACCCGCGCGGGGCTAAGTAAATATAATGTCGGCGAGGCAGCCCTGCCCGATTTGCCCGCAGGTCACCGCATTCTGGTGCCCGGCCAAGTCGAGGACGATGCCTCGATCCTGAAAGGCTGCGTGGGGCCATGCAGCAACCTTGATTTGCTCAAACGCACCCGTGCCGAGAACCCTGATGCGGTGATCATCTATAAACCCCACCCCGATGTTGAAGCGGGTTTGCGCCAAGGCAAGATTGCCCCCGAGGAGGTGGCGAAATACGCCGATATCACAGTGCAAAACGCCGACCCGATCGCCTTGATTGATGTGGTGGATGAAGTCTGGACCCTGACGTCCCTACTGGGGTTCGAGGCCCTTCTGCGCGGCAGGTCCGTCACCTGTCTAGGTATGCCATTCTACGGCGGATGGGGCCTGACCCATGATCTGGGGGCGGTCCCTGAACGGCGCTGCGTTCGGCCAACATTAGCCCAACTGACCCACGCCACCCTGATCGATTACCCGCGTTATTTTGACCCCGTCACCTGCCAGCCCTGCCCCGTCGAGGTGATCGTTGAACGGTTGCAAAACAGCAGCTTACCCCGTGAGCGCAGATCCATGCGGCTCTTGGCAAAATTGCAAGGTGTGTTCGCCAGCTACGCGCATCTATGGCGCTGATTATCTATTAAATCCAGCGCCTTACACGATTTAAGTAAGATGCATATTGGGCGCGATAGGTGCGGCGCAGGTGACCTTCCTCGCCAATGATAAACCGTTTTTCAATCACCCAGACAAAGATCGGGATAAGGGGCAGCGACAGCACCGCATCCCAGCGCAATATCACCCCCGCCAAAATCATCGCATCTCCCAGATAGATCGGGTTGCGCGATTTTTTGTAGATACCGGATTGCACAAAACTGCTGCTGTCACGACGCGGCATGATCGTGGTTTTGTGCCGGTAAAATTCCAGCACCGCCATCAACATCAACAGCAATCCGCCGCCAATCAGCAAGCCACCCAACAAGTCGGCCCAGCCGGTGCCGAAATTCAGCCCCATCGGATAATAAACCGATTGCGCCCAGGCGATGGCGATGAAGGCGGCAAGCCAGACGGGGGGGAGTTCAAGATTTTTCATATCAGGGCTTATAGGCGGGATTTATCAGTGCGCCAATGGCTCATTTCCTCGCTATCGGAACTGTGATCGGCTATGCGTTTCCCATGGACAAGATATTGATCAGTGCCTGCCTGATGGGCGATCCTGTGCGCTATGACGGGGCGGCAAAACCCGTGGCCAATCCGCATCTGGCGCGTTGGCTGGCGGA
>JAFLKA010000307.1 GCA_022712735.1 Marinosulfonomonas sp.
GCCGAAGTTACATTTACCGGCCGGTCCGGACGCGGCACTGTGACCAAAGACAAGTTTTCGTTGCTTGGGTTCACCGCGGCTGTTGAAGAGGCCTCCAAGCGCTGCACACAATAGGGCGACCCTGCGATAGTTATTGATGCACCCTGTCGTTCGCGGCGGGGTGTTTTGCTTGATAATAGGCGTACAAACCCTATATGGATCGCATTCAACCCCGATGGAGAGAATGAAATGACGGCAACGGCCCCGATCACGCAGGATGTTGTGACCATACCGCGCAAGGATGCAGCGGATGGATTGGTGAACCTTGTCGGGTTGACCCGCGACGCATTGCGCGAGGTGCTGATTGGCGCGGGGATCCCCGAAAAACAAGGGAAAATGCGGGCAGGGCAGATCTGGCAATGGATATACCAAAAGGGTGTGCGCGATTTTGCCCTGATGACCAACCTGTCAAAAGACATCCGTTTGATGCTGGCCGATACATTTGTGGTGGCGGTGCCCGAGGTGGTGACCAAGCAGGTCTCGCAAGATGGCACCCGCAAGTATCTGGTGCGCATTGCTGGCGGTCACGAGGTGGAAATCGTTTACATCCCCGAAGAGGGTCGCGGCACGCTGTGCATTTCTTCGCAAGTCGGATGCACGCTGACCTGTTCATTCTGTCATACTGGCACACAGCGGTTGGTGCGTAATTTGACGGCAGCCGAGATTGTCGGACAGGTGATGGTGGCGCGGGATGATTTGGGGGAATGGCCCAAACTGGGCGTGCCCAACCCGCCCGAAGCACGGCTTTTGTCCAACATTGTTCTGATGGGCATGGGCGAGCCGCTGTATAATTTCGAGGCGGTGCGCGATGCGATGAAGATTGCGATGGACCCCGAGGGGATTTCATTGTCACGCCGCCGGATTACGCTTTCGACAAGCGGTGTCGTGCCTGAAATCGCCCGCACAGCCGACGAGATCGGCTGCATGTTGGCGGTGTCGTTCCACGCGACCACCGACGAGGTGCGCGACGGTCTGGTGCCGATCAACAAGAAATGGAACATCGAGGCGTTGCTGGACGCGCTGCGGGCCTATCCCAAGGCCAGCAATTCGGAACGCATAACATTCGAGTATGTGATGCTGAAGGGCGTGAACGACAGTGACGAGGATGCGCTGCGTCTGGTGCAACTGATCAAGGGCATTCCGGCCAAGATTAACCTGATCCCGTTCAATGAATGGCCAGGGGCCCCTTATGAGCGCTCATCCAACAACCGCATCCGCGCGTTTTCGGATATTGTGTATAATGCGGGCTATTCATCGCCGGTGCGTAAACCGCGCGGCGAGGATATCATGGCGGCTTGCGGGCAGTTGAAATCCGAGAGCGAGCGGGTGAGGAAGAACCGGAAAGACGGGTGAGATGGAGTTGTAAGCGCTAAACTTCAATGCGCTTCATTTCACTGAATCGCCATTTTCGAATGTCACCAAAAGTTTCCACATCAGGGCGTTTAGATAGCTGAAGTAGTGCCTTATTTGTTGCGTTCTCGTCTTTCCAGACCAGCCCGTTACCTGCAGCTTTGGCAATGAGCATAGCCACTTTAGTTTGGACTCCAAGATTCAGCGTTTCGTATAGTAGCTGCTCGATTGGTATTTCACCCAAATTCACATCCTTGTCTTTTTGCACAGTATAAGAGCGGGTGTTACACATCTAACCCTCCCAATTCTCGATAATATCAACCGCCTCTTGCCCCGTTTCGACAAACTTGAACAGGTCCAGATCGTCGGCTGAAATCGTGCCCGCGTCCGACAGCGCTTCCCAGTTGATGATGCTGCGCCAGAACGCCTCGCCAAACAGCAAAAACGGGATACGTTGCATGCGGCCGGTCTGAATCAAGGTCAGCGCCTCGAATGTTTCATCCAAGGTGCCAAACCCGCCGGGGAAAACGGCAACCGCTTTGGCGCGCATCAGGAAGTGCATTTTACGGATCGCGAAATAGTGGAAGTTGAAGCACAGATCAGGCGTCACGTATTCATTCGGGGCCTGTTCATGCGGCAGCACAATATTCAGCCCGATTGAAACGCCGCCCGCATCCAGCGCCCCACGGTTTCCGGCCTCCATCACACCGGGGCCACCACCGGTAACGATCACGTTTTCCTTGCCGCCATTGCCATTGCTTTTCACCGTTATCAGGCGGGCAAATTCGCGGGCCTCGTCATAGTATTTCGACAGATCCGCCAGCGTTTTGGTGCGGGCGCTATCCTTTTTGGCAGGCTCGGGAATGCGCGCGCCACCAAACAGCACGATGGTTGAATCAATGCCTGCCTCGTCTAGCGCCATCTCGGGTTTCAGCAGCTCCAGTTGCAGGCGCACGGGGCGCAGCTCATCCCGGCACAGGAAATCGGCGTCGGCAAAGGCCAATGCATAGGATGGTGCGCGGGTTTGCGGGGTGTCCGGTATCTCGCGGGCGGTCTCGATGTCCTGTTTCGAGTGGCGCATCGGGTGTTTACGGTGTTCTTTATTCATTACGCTTCCTTCTTCATGTCGCCAAATACTTGTGTCGCATTGTGCCGTGTCAAACTTCTGTTTATATGCTCAACCCGAACTAGGCCATACACGTTTACGAGGGAACGCACATGTCAAACGCACAACTGGAATCCGCCATCGGGGCCGCGTGGGATGCACGCGATACAATTTCACCCACCACAACGGGCGAGGCTCGCGAGGCGATCGAGGATACATTGAATGCTTTGGATGCAGGCACCCTGCGGGTGGCTGAAAAGCAGGCCGATGGCAGCTGGCATGTAAACCAATGGGCCAAAAAGGCGGTTCTGCTGGGATTCCGGATCAAGGATATGGAACCGATGGAAGGTGGCCCGCAAGGCGCTGGCTGGTGGGACAAGGTTGACAGCAAGTTCAAGGGATGGGGGCCGAACCAGTGGGCCGCGGCCGGATTTCGGGCTGTGCCGGGCGCCATTGCCCGCAAGTCGGCCTTCATTGCGCCGGGCGTGGTTTTGATGCCGTCATTCGTGAACCTTGGTGCTTATGTGGACGAGGGAACGATGGTCGACACATGGGCCTCGGTCGGGTCATGTGCGCAGATCGGCAAGAATGTTCATTTGTCCGGCGGTGTGGGCATTGGCGGCGTGTTAGAGCCTATGCAGGCCGGCCCAACCATCATCGAAGACAACTGTTTTATCGGCGCACGGAGCGAGGTGGTCGAGGGTGTGATCATCCGCGAAGGCGCAGTTCTGGGCATGGGTGTTTACATCGGCCAGTCGACCAAGATCGTGGATCGCGAGACCGGCAAATTTACTTACGGAGAAGTGCCCCCCTATTCGGTGGTGGTGTCGGGCACCATGCCATCCAAGAACAACGTCAATCTGTATTGTGCGGTGATTGTAAAGCGGGTGGACGAACGCACGCGTTCCAAGACTGCAATCAACGAGCTGCTAAGGGACTGAAAACCACCCCTGAAAAACATTGACCTACATCAAGGAATAAACCCATATTCTGGTATCTACTGATACTGGGGGTTTCCTCATGCTATCAAAATTATTTTAGGAGAGAGTTGATGAATAAATTAATACTTACCTTTGTAGTTGGCCTAGTGACGATTGCCGGTTTTTCAGTAACAGCGGTTCCAACCAGTGCAGAAGAGGTCACGTCGTCTATCGCGCGTGGTGGTCGGCTTTATGACAAGTGGTATAAAGTAATTAAAGCACCGAAACCGGAAGAAACCCATGTGTCATGGCCGGGTAGCAACACCAATAAAAGCGGTGATGCAACGCAACGCTGCAAGGCGTGTCACGGCTGGGATATGATGGGGGCTGACGGTGCGTATGCAACGGGTTCGTATCAAACCGGAATCAAAGGGTTGCAAGCAATGGCTGGTGCGCCGGTTGCCGATATTGTTGCAATTATGAAAGATACGACCCACGGGTTTGGCGGGATGATGGACGATCAGGACTATACTGATCTGGCGAACTTTGTTTCTAGCGGACAAATTGACATTGATGCCTATATCAACCGCGAAACAAAAATGGCCGTTGGTGACATCGCAAAGGGTGAGGAATATTACAACACGGTTTGCGCAAATTGTCATGGGGCCGATGGGGATAAACCCAAAGACCTTGGGACAACCCTTGGAACATTGTCCAACAAAAACCCGTGGGAGATTATTCAGAAAATCCTGAATGGTCAGCCAGCCGAGCAAATGCCGGCAATGCGGGCCTTTGAGCCACAGGTTTCAGCCGATATTCTAGCTTATTTGCAAACGCTGCCATTAGCTGAATAACAAAATGTAAACAATGGGGTTGCCTGCACTAATCTGTGGGCAATCTCTTTTTCATATAGGGTATTTGAAAAATGATACATTTTGTTAGGAAAGTCTGGAAATGGTTCTGGGGGCCGACAATCCGGTTTGCATGGGGGACGGTTATTTTATCAGGGTTTTTCGGGGGGATTATCTTTTGGGGTGGATTCAACACCGCGATGGAAGCCACGAACACGCTGGAATTCTGCATATCCTGCCACGAGATGGAGCAGGTAGTATATCAGGAATACAAGGAATCCATTCATTATCGGAATGCTTCGGGGGTTCGGGCGACCTGTTCGGATTGCCATGTGCCACATGAGTGGGCGCCAAAAGTGATCCGGAAAATTCAAGCCAGCGCCGAAATCTGGGGCGCGATTATTGGCAAGATCGATACACCTGAAAAGTTCGAGGCGCACCGCTGGGAGATGGCCAACAGGGTCTGGGAAGCAATGGAGAGCACGGACAGTCGGGAATGCCGGAACTGTCATTCATTCGAGGCGATGAACTTTGAGTTACAAGCCCGCCGTGCCAGTGAAAAAATGCAGGAAGGTCATGACGAGGGCAAAACCTGCATCACGTGTCACAAAGGCATTGCGCATAAATTGCCCACTGACCCAAATGCACCCGAGCGTGATGATTAATGCGCTATGATAGGCTGTTCACGTCGAATTTTTCTGATATTGCTTTGACTTCACTGCCGTTTAAGCAGGGCGATCAGAATTAAATCCGGGGCTATATCGCCTTGAAGCACAAGGCGTCAGATGACAAAGAAAATTTCAAAACAAAAGGTCTACACCCTATTGGTCGAGGTGGGTCGCTCGGAGGGCGACGGCTTGCCCAAAGGCGCGACGGGGGCGGCGTTGATGATCTATGCCAGTGGTGTGGACGAACCCGAAGCGGTGCGCGAAACCGTGGCGATCCTGAAGCGGGCGGATATGGCACCGCTGGATGTGACCGGATATGGCACGCTGAGCGAGCGGCTGGAGCAGGGGCACGACATTTCGGAAGACGAGCAGGGTTTGATGCAGCGGGCGCTGGACGAGAACAGCGTGATCGTGGCGCAGATGACGCCGTTTTTCGAGGATCAAAAACCAGCTGGAAAAGGCCGTGAAAATTGAAAACAGTTTTTCTGGACCTTGACGGCACCCTGACCGACCCGAAACCGGGCATCACCAAATCATTTATCTATGCGCTGGGAAAGCTGGGGCTGCCAACGCCTGCACCGGATGATCTGGAATGGGTGATCGGGCCTGCTTTGCTTGACAGTTTTGCCCAGTTGCGGGTGGATGATCCACAAGTCGCTGTTGATCTTTATCGGGAGCGCTATACCCGTGATGGCCTGTTTGAAAACAGGGTCTATGATGGCATTCCCGACCTGTTATCTGGCTTGCGGGATGCGGGATATAACATGTGTCTGGCCACGGCCAAACCGCACGCTTATGCGCGTAAAATCACCGCGCACTTCGGGCTGGCAGAATACCTGACCCACGAGTTTGGCCCCGAGTTGGACGGCACCCGCAACAACAAGGGTGATTTGCTGGCCTACGCGCTGGATTTGACGGGGTATGATGCACAAAATTCGATCATGATCGGCGATCGTCACCATGATATTGATGCGGCCCGTGCAGTCGGGATGAAATCGGTCGGGGTGACGTGGGGCTATGG
>JAFLKA010000491.1 GCA_022712735.1 Marinosulfonomonas sp.
CTCAAAGGCGGCGATCCCTTTATCTTTGGACGTGGCGGCGAAGAAATCGAAATGCTGGCCGAAAACAACATCCCGTTTCAGGTGGTGCCGGGCATCACCGCTGCCGCTGGTTGTTCAACCTACGCTGGCATCCCCCTAACCCACCGCGACCACGCCCAATCCTGCATTTTCGTCACTGCGCATGGGCGTGACGGCGTGCTTGATCTGGATTGGGAGGTGTTGACGCGCAAGAACCAGACTGTTGCAGTTTACATGGGGCTGTCCAGCCTGAAAATCCTCTCCGAGGGCTTCGCCAGCCACGGGGTTGATCCCGACACCCCCGCCGCGATCATCGACAATGGCACACGGCCAAACCAGCGCATCATCACCGGCACCATTGCCGACCTCTACCAAAAAGCGACCGATGCCGAATTCACTGGCCCTTCAATCATCATCATCGGTGGCGTGGTCACATTGCGCGATAAACTCAGCTGGTTTGCAGACGATCAGGACGGAAAATTCACCATGAGCCTAACCCCCAAAGGCTCGCTCTAACCCATTTTCGTTCCATAAATATCCGCGCCGCAGGCATAGAATCTCTTTTGCCAACGCAACAACACATGGTAATACCTGTATATGTAAGAAAAAACGCTATATAAAAACAAACAAAACAGGGACATAACATGTTGGAAACACTACGGGAAATGGTGATAGATTCACCTGGATTCTACATTACATGGGGCGGCCTGCTAATTGCCACGGTGCTTGGCTACATCGTTTATGTGACAAATTTCTGCACCATGGGCTCGATTTCGGACATGCTATCGTTCGGCGATAAACGCCGTTTTCGCTCGTGGCTGCTGGCCACAGCCACCGCCATGCTCGGCCTTGCAGCGCTACAAAACATCGGCGTCGCCGATTACCGCACCTCGATGTATATGGAACCCAACCTGACGTGGCTGGCCAATGTCGCCGGTGGTCTGACCTTTGGCTTTGGCATGGTGCTGGCGGGTGGCTGCATCACCCGTAATCTGGTGCGGGCTGGGGCTGGCGATCTGCGCTCGGGCTTCGTGCTTCTGGTGGCGGGACTGTTTGCCTATATGACCATCGGCGGGCTTCTCGGCCCGTTGCGTGTTGCGATTTTCGGCAATGCCACGATTGATATGTCTGCCATGGGCATGGAAAAACAGGGATTTGGCGATGTCATCGCCAACCTCACCGGTATGGACCTTACTCAGTCCACATGGATCGCGCTGGCAATCCTTGCGGGCGGCTTGCTGGTCTATTGCTTCAAGGACGCGGGTTTTCGCAAATCCCCCGTCCACATCATTGCCGGTGTCGGCATCGGCGTCTGCGTCACGGCGGGCTGGATGCTGACCGGCTTGGCCCAAGACGATTTCGCCGATGTGCCCGTGGCACTGGCCTCGATGTCCTTCGTGCGCCCCGCAGGTGATACAGTGAACTACCTGATGCGCGCCACGGCCTACGAGACACCGGGCTTCAACGTCATGACCTTCGCTGGCGTGCTGCTGGGTGGCTTTATCGGCGCTCTTAGCAAAGGCAAACTGGCGCTGTCCACCTTTGCCGACAAAAGCGACACTGTGCGCAACACCTTTGGCGCTGCCCTGATGGGCATCGGCGGGGTGGTGGCACTGGGCTGCACGGTTGGCCAAGGCGTGACCGGCTTCTCGACGCTGGCAATCGGGTCAGGCATCACACTGGTGTTCATCATCCTTGGCGGCGTGATCGGGATCAAATACATGGAATGGGTCGCCATGCGCGACTAATCACACACAACACCCCAACGAAAAAGCGCCCCGTGATCAAACAATCGCGGGGCGCTTTTTACATTCTTCTTGCTCTAAATACCTCCGCCGGAGGCATCTTGCGCGAGCCCCGTTAGGGGCGAGCGCGAGTCGACGCGCGTAGCGCGGCAAAACCTATTCCTCGTCGCCACCAGCCTCGCCCATCAGAGCCGCAACCTTCATAGCAATGGTCTTATAGGTCTTGGCATGAACCCCGTCAGGATCGGCAACCACCACCGGCGTGCCCTCATCCGAAAACTTGCGAATGTCCATATGCAACGGCACTGCGCCTAGGAACATAACCCCCAGCTTGGCCGCCTCTGCCTGCGCGCCGCCATGACCAAAGATGTCCGAGGTCTCGCCACAATGCGGGCAGACAAATGTGCTCATATTCTCGATGATACCCAAAATCGGCACATCCACCTGCTTGAACATCTTCAAACCCTTGCGCGCATCTATCAAGGCCAGATCCTGCGGCGTCGATACAATAACAGACCCCGCCAGCGGCACCTGCTGAGCCAGCGTCAGTTGCGCGTCCCCCGTGCCCGGCGGCATGTCCAGAACCAGCACATCCAGCTCGCCCCATTCCACTTCGCGCACCAGCTGCATCAGCGCCGAAACCACCATCGGGCCACGCCAGATCACCGGCGATTCCTCGTCCATCAGGAACCCCATCGACATCACTTTGATGCCGTATTGCTCGATCGGCACGATGCGCTCGTTGATGATCTCGGGGCGCTCCGTAATCCCCATCAAACGCGGAATGGATGGCCCATATACATCCGCATCCAGCAGACCAACCTTAAGGCCCAAGGCCCGCAACCCCAGCGCAAGGTTAGCCGCAGTGGTTGATTTACCAACCCCGCCCTTGCCCGACGCCACCGCCAAAACCGCCTTCACCCCGGGGATAGCCCCGGCCGTTGGCCGCATATCAGGGCCCACAGGGCGGTCCGGTTTATTGCTTAACTTGGGTGCCTCTTTATCGCGTGGGGCTTTGGCGCGCTCGGCGGTCAACACCACCAGCACAATATCTACGCCATCAATCGCCGAAACCACCTGCTCGGCACGTTTCTGTAAATCACCAGCTCCCTCGTTCGCCCCTGCCGGCAAAGAGATCGAGAAGATAACTTTACCCCCCTCAATCACAATATCCGAGACCATGCCCGACGACACTATATCCTCGCCCTTTGGTCCGAACGTAATGCCTTTCAGCTGTTCTAATATTTGATCTTTCAATTCTATTCCCCCTCTGGCAAACGGCCGCATACGGCTTTTCTGTTCGCTGGTCCTAATTCGGTTAAGATATTCGCGTATTTGAATGTAACAGATAATCAAGTGCACTTCCAGCACTCAAAAGTGCTATCTTTATAACAGATTTATCAACATTCCCGCCCGCGCGCATGTCTGGGCTTAACGGGGCGATTGTTAAACAGCGAGCAACTGCGTGACTTGGCGAAGGCGCTCAAGAATGCCCCATCCAGAAACAAAATGCCGGTGATCCCATTTTAGCCATTCTGCTCACAGGTTGTCGGTCCGGTGAGATCATGCGCTTAAAATGTGAATGCTAGGAAGCTCGATTTTGCATCATGGTGCAAGACATCAACCCGCAAGCAAAGCTTTTTGAACCGCCTCGTCCCAGCCTAGATAAAACATATCCCCATCGCGTATTATCGGGCGGGCCATCACCTTGGGCCG
>JAFLKA010000201.1 GCA_022712735.1 Marinosulfonomonas sp.
GCAGAAATCTGCCAATTCGCGCGTGGTGGTAAGTGTTTTCATAGGGATTTTGCTGCTCATAACATACGGGTTGGCATTTCATAAGCAATTCCGGCCGCAATGGAAAGCCTTAGGGTAAATTCACCATAGTTTCATCACCCGCCGCGAATTTGCGCAACACATCTGGGTATAGCCGATGTTCCAACGGCAGGATGCGCGTGGCCAGTGTTTCGGCGGTGTCATCGGGCAATATAGCCACCCGCGCCTGCCCCAAAATCGGGCCGCCGTCCAGTTCGGCAGTGACCTGATGCACGGAACATCCGGCCTCGGCATCTCCGGCCTCTAACGCACGGGCATGAGTGTTTAACCCTTTGTATTTAGGCAATAATGATGGGTGGATGTTTAGTATTTGGCCCTGCCATTGATTGACAAAATTCGGTGCAAGAACCCGCATGAAACCCGCCAGACAGATGATGTCGGGGGTGTGGGCCACAAGCGCTTTGGTCAATTCCGCCTCGAACGCGGCACGGTCCTTACCAAAGGGGCGATGGTCGACCACCGCTGTAGCAATCCCCATGTCAGCGGCTTTCGCCAGCCCGCCCGCATTCGCACTATTGGCCAGCACCAAAACCGCACGGGCCGGATGATCCCCCGTCATCGAGCGCACCAGCGCCACCATGTTAGAGCCGCCACCCGAAATCAGTATGGCAACCCGCTTGGTCACAAAAGCGATCCTGTGTAGGAAACACCGCTGCTTGCCGTCACATGGCCGATCATCGAGACTGTCTCGCCCTCGGCCTCAAGCAGCGCTGTAATCGCATCCGCCTGATCCGCCGAAACCGCCAGAACCATGCCCAATCCGGCGTTAAAGGTTTTCAGCAACTCGGCCTGCTCCATCCCCGCCACCTCGGTTATCCATTTGAAAACAAGTGGTAATTCCCATGCGTTCAGGTCTATTTCCACACCCATACCATCGGGCAAAACCCGCGGTATGTTTTCGGTCAACCCGCCGCCGGTGATATGCGCCAAGGCATGCACGCCCCCCACCCGTATCGCCGCCAGCGTCGATTTCACGTATAGCCGCGTGGGGGTCAGCAGGGCTTTGCCCAATGAACCGTCGCCAAACGGACAATCCGAATCCCAGCCAAGGCCGGAAACCTCGACCACCTTGCGCACCAGTGAATAGCCGTTGGAATGCACGCCGTCGCTGGCCAGCCCCAGCAAAACATCGCCCACCGCCACACCTTCGGGCAATGTCGCGCCGCGCTCCATCGCGCCCACAGCGAACCCCGCCAGATCAAAATCGCCGTCCGAATACATGCCGGGCATTTCGGCCGTTTCGCCGCCGATCAGGGCGCAGCCTGACAGCTCGCAGCCTTTGGCGATGCCCTCGATGATCTGCGCGGCCTGATCCAGCTCCAGCTTGCCCGTGGCAAAATAATCTAGGAAAAACAAGGGTTCAGCCCCCTGACAGATCAAATCATTCACACACATTGCCACCAGATCAATACCGATGGTATCAACGGTGCCGGTATCAATCGCGATGCGCAGTTTGGTTCCAACCCCGTCGGTCGCCGCCACCAGAACAGGGTCCACATACCCTGCCCCTTTCAGATCGAACAGCGCGCCGAAACCACCCAGCCCCGACATCACACCGGGGCGCATGGTGCGTTTGGCGGCAGGTTTTATCCGCTCCACCAGCGCATTGCCCGCATCAATATCCACACCGGCGTCGGCATAGGTCAAACCGTTTTTTCCCGAAGTCATCTGGTAGCACTCCATCGCATAGAATCCGTATAAGAGCGCAGTATCAACTCGACCGCCCCCTGTCCATCAACTCGCTCGCGAATGCATTTTCGTTCCATAAAAGCAATTTGCATTCAGATGAAACAGACCTCACCCCAAGAGTGGGTGCGTTCTGATGCTCTTTCTTAATTATGAAATGCAAACCGCTAGGAATATCCTCGCGCGAAGCGCATAGAATCTCTTGACCCGCCCTGCCCAGCGAAATACCCATGCGAAATGACTACAGTGGGCCTGTAGCTCAGTTGGTTAGAGCAGAGCGCTCATAACGCTTTGGTCGTAGGTTCAAGTCCTACCGGGCCTACCATTCAATGGAACATTTCTAATCCACGAACCTATCCACCAAAACAGCCAACCGCGTCTTTAACGTAGCACCATCCGGTGTCTGGTATTTGATCCCCGTGGCCGCAAGCGTCAGGATGTGCCCAGCCTCGGCATCCGCACCCTGCCCCATCAACCGGTTCAACTCGCCAATAAATCGCGCTTGTGCATCCTTTGATTTCTGCGTCCCCAGCCGGTTATTCACATCCAGCAATTCCTGCCCATGCGGTCCCGCCACCAGCAGGGTGTGATAATATCCGATATAGGCGCCCAAATAGGCGGTGACTTGCGCCTTGGTGTCTGACACGCCGACAATCGCGGCCTCGGCCACGTCAAAAGCATCTTTGATCACCATATCCATACAGGACAGGAACACATCGTCCTTATTGCGAAACAGCTGATAGATCGCGGGGCGCGACACGCCTGCTTCTTGCGCGATGTCCTCCATCGAGGCGCGTTTGAACCCGTAGGCCGTGACCACCCGCATGGCGGCCCGCAGTATTTGTGTTTTCTTATCGTCCATGGGGCCGTTCTATGGGTTGATGGCGCAAATCACAATTGCCGTGATGGTATGGTCTCTTGTGTTATGACAAAATATACGTATATTGTCACAAAGTCAATTCAGGAGCAAACTATGACCAAGCAAACCATCCTCGTCACCGGCGCATCCGGCTTTTTGGCCAGCCATATTTTGTTACAACTGCTGAATGCGGATTACACCGTGCGCGGGTCCGTGCGAGGTGCGGCCAAGGGTGATCATATCCGTAAAGTGCTGGAGGGCCACGGCGCAGACACCACCCGTCTGGAGTTTGTTGAACTGGACCTGATGCAGGACGACGGATGGGACGCGGCGATGGATGGAGTCGATTACCTGCTGCACACCGCCTCGCCCTTTGTCACCAGCGCCCCGAAAGACCCTGACGAGATCATCAAGCCCGCGATTGATGGCACCCGCCGCGCCCTGAATGCCGCCTTGCGTTCAAACATCAAACGCATCGTGCTGACCTCGTCGATGGTTGCGGCCTGTCATGGTCACCCAAAAGAGCGCTTCACCCCTTATGGCGAATCCGACTGGACCGTACCGGACGGTGCGGATGTCACCCCCTACATCCTGTCCAAAACACTGGCCGAGCAAGAATCCTGGAAAATCATGGAGGCCGCAGGCAGGCGCGATGATCTGACGGTGATCAATCCGGGCTTTATCCTTGGCCCGCTGCTGGAAAATGACATCGGCACATCCGGCGCGATTATCCAGCGGATGATGCAGGGCGATTTCCCCGGCACGCCTGATATCTATTTCTCAATCGTCGATGTGCGCGATGCGGCCGAACTGCATATCCTTGCCATGCATGATACCGCCGTGTTCGGCCACCGCGTGTTTAGCGCTGGCCCCTCGATATCCATGCAGGATATGGCCAAATCCCTCGCCGCCAGCTTTCCCGCCTATGCCAAAAAAATCCCGACGCGGCGTCTGCCAAACCTGTTGGTGCGCCTGATTGCGATGTTTGATGGTGATGTGAAAACGGCGGCGATGAATTTGGGGCGCAAGCACCAGTTGGACAGACCGCTGGTCGAACCCCTGCTGGGCCGCGAACTAATCAGTACCGAGGACGCAATCCGTGAAATGGGCCAGTCGCTGATTGATCAAAAACAGGTCTAGGTGGGTTTTTTCAGGCCGGTTTTCGCCGCTTTTCCACACCCCATTTGCCCTTCCCCGCCTACATGGTTACCCTTTGGAAACAGAACCAAAGGGTTACCATGCTCACACGTCGCAGTTATCACAAACGTCTGGCCGCTGTCGCCATTGCCTCGCTGGCTGGCGGCTGATCAGCGGGGCAACCACCGCCACACCCGATGACCTGTTTTAGGGCGGCTGACATTCGGGGCCAGCCCCGCTGACCGTGCCGAAATCTCGCAAACGGGCGTGCAGGAATGGGTCGAGGGGGCTGCAACCGGCTATATTGATCAGGATGTCTACGAGGTAGCCCGCGCACTGACAGGGTGGTCCATCGGTGACGGACGCGAGGTTGGCGAGGGGACCTTTGCGCCAGAGACAGGTCGCTTTACCTATGTTGAAGGTTGGCATGACCCTTACCGGAAACGCATTCTGGGTCAGGAATTCAGCGCCAACAGCGCCCCGATGCGCGATGGCGAACGGGTGCTGGATATGCTGGCCGCCCATCCGGCAACAGCGCGGTTTGTCACCGGAAAAATGCTGCGCCGGTTGGGGATCGAAACCGCCAGTTCGGCCTACCATGGCCATGTGGCAGGTGTCTTTCATCAAAACTTTGACGCGCCTGACCAGATCGCCCAAACCCTGCGGGCGAGCATCTTTCACGATGAATTCGCCGCAACTCCGGCGCAAAAACTGTGCCGCCCGTTTGAATTTCTATGTGCAACCTATCGCGCTGCGGGCACCGATGCTTCGCCGCGCACGGACGCGTTTTACTGGATGCTGAAACAGGCCGGCTGGAGCCAGCATCAGGTCAACCCGCCCACCGGACATTCCGACCACAGCCGTGATTGGGCCAATACCGCCACGATCAACGGCATGGTGAAACTGGCGCTTGAATGTCACACTGAATGGCTCAAAGCCGAGGACGGCGCATTGCGCAAAGCACCGGACGACATCAATACGTTCGGCGCGGATGCAGGCAGTTTATCAGCGGTGATCGACGCATTCGGCGAAGCCCCTGATGCACCGTTATGGGACGAAGGCGAAGACCTCGAATGGGTCAGCGGCGGCATGGTCGCCGCCCTCGCCCTGACCCCGAAATTCATGTTTCGCTAGGAGGACACAGCAGATGGCCAACGACCCGCTCCTTGTTGTTTTGTTCCTTCGCGGCAGCGCGGATGGCCTGAATCTGATTTCACCCTCGGGTGATGCGGACTACATCGCGGCCCGCCCGCCGTCCTTGCAGGTTGGGCGTAAGGGCAATGATGCGGGGCATTTGTTGTCGCATCAGGCTGCCGATGTCGATTTCCGGTTTCATCCCGAGGCGGGCGAATTGTCC
>JAFLKA010000422.1 GCA_022712735.1 Marinosulfonomonas sp.
GCTGAGTATGATTTCAGGGATGATTGACGAGTTGGAGGCTATGGAGGATGAGGCCTGATCCGCGCCAGCGGCAAATGCTCCAGTGGAGCGTTTGAAGGCCGAACGGGCGGAGCCCCGGCAAAAGGGTTTAGGGCATTGCCGCCGTTGGCTTTAGGCCCGTAGACTAACCAAGGCGGTAAGAATATACGTTATTCAGGTAGCCCTCATCTTCGATCTGAAAATGGGTTTCCCCGACATGCTCAAAACCTTGCGCGAGATAAAAGGCGATTGCAGGAGCGTTTTGCGCATTGGTCGTAAGCCAAACAGACTCTGCCTTTTTCTCGCGACAATATTGAAGTGCTGCATGCAGCAGTTGCGATCCAATACCTTTTCCATGATGGCGTGGCTGAATATAGAATGTTGATATTTCCATTTCAGAGCAATTACTTACCGGAGATTTATGCCCTGATGATACACGTATAAAGCCATCAATACCGTCCTCATTTTCAGAGACAAGAATGAACTGGGTAGGGTCAGCTAAAAGCGCTTGCGTCTTTAGTGTCGTGAATTCGTTCAGTGCATAATCTGCAAAAAATGCACTGACGCCCCGCTTAAGATAGGTGCCAATCCATACCTCAATCGAAATTGCAGCGATGCTAGAGGCGTCTGATTTACGAGGAGCTCTAAGTGTCATAGCCGAAAAATACCAGTTTTCAGATCAGAGTTGAATACTAAATCGGAACGTTAATTTGGGCTCAGCGCAGTCATTGAACGCCCCCCCCTCTCACCTCAACTGACTATCCTTGCTCCCCCGCCGGTTAATCCCTGGCCGTACCTTAAACCCGGCATCGCGGTCCTGCATACAGTCGATACACAGCTTCACCCCGGGGATGGCCACGCGGCGGGCCTCAGCGATCGGCTCTTCGCATTCGGCGCAATGGGTCAGGCTGTTGCCCACCTGACCTTTGCGGGCTTTCATACGGGCCAGTTCGTCCGCTATGGACGCTTCGATCTGTTCTTCCACCGCGCCATCCCGTGCCCATCCACCGGCCATTTGATTAACCTCTTTCTTTTCGTATCCTTCAAGCCTAGCCCTCGATTGCTCATAAAGAAAGGCTGGAAATCGCGCCCTACGCGCCGTAGTCTTTTAATGGAAAACCGTAGGGGACACATCATGCGCACATTCGGAAAATGGCTGGGACGGTTGCTGATACTGGCGGCCATCGTGATGATCGGCGTTTTCATCTATATCCCCGGCTACACTGAAAAGGGCCGCAATGCGGTGGCGGCGCATGATCCCTACCCCGTTTCGGACGCAGCACAGGCCTTGCATGACAGCCTGATCATTGGCGACTGGCACGCCGACAGCCTGTTGTGGAACCGCGATCTGAACAAGCGCGGCAGCTATGGGCAGGTCGATATCCCGCGATTGCAAGAGGGCAATGTCGCCATTCAGGTGTTCACGGCGGTGACCAAAAGCCCCAAGGGGCTGAATTACGAGCACAACGATGCGGATGCGTTTGACAACATCAAGCTGGTGGCGTTCTTGCAGCTATGGCCGATGCGCACGTGGCTCAGCATTCATCAGCGCGCAGTTTATCAGTCCGAAAAGCTGCACGGGTTCGAGGCGGCGGCACCGGATGCGTTGAAGATCATCCGCACGCGGAGCGATCTGGAAGAGGTGCTAAAACGACGGGCGGCGGGCGAGAAGATTGTTGGCGGGTTGCTGGGGATCGAAGGGGCGCATCCACTGGAAGGCAAGATCGAGAATCTGGACCGGCTGGAGGCGCACGGCTACCGCCTGATCGCGCTGCAACATTTCTTTGATAACGAGTTGGGTGGCACATTGCACAGCCGGGCGAACAACGGGCTGACCAATTTTGGGCGTCAGGTGGTGGATGAAGTCGCCAAGCGCGGCATGATTCTGGACATCGCCCATTCCAGCCAGCAGGTGGCGCGGGATGTGTTGGCGATGGTGGATATTCCGGTGATCGTTAGTCACACGGGCGTGCATAGCCATTGTAAAACCGTGCGCAATTATCCCGATGATCTGATGCGTGAAATCGCCGCCACAGGTGGGGTGATCGGCATGGGATATTGGGCCGAAGTCACCTGTGACGCCAGCCCCGACGGGGTGGCAAAGTCGATCAAGGCAGCGATTGCTGTGGTGGGCGAGGATGCGGTTTCCTTGGGGTCGGATTACGATGGATCGGTTGCGACCACGTTTGACACGTCCGAACTGGCAGCAATCACCGATGCGCTGTTGCGAGCCGGTGTGTCCGAGGCGCAAATCCGCAAGGTGATGGGCGAGAATATGCTGCGGGTATTGCGGGCGCGGCTGCAAGATTAGCGGGCATAGAAAGAGATTCTATGCGCTCCGCGCGAGAGGTATTTAAGGCAAGAAGAAGGAGGCGGGTCAGGACTTGATCCGCTCCATTTTTGCATCATACAGCGGGGTCATATGCACGGTGCAAGGGATGCGTTTGGTGGCAACCTCGAGCTCGTAAGTTGCATCCATGATATAGGCGCATGTCACGCCATCCGGGTTGCGGACATACCCATAACCGATTGATTTATCGATAGTATAGCCAAATCCGCCCGAAGTTAGCCAGCCGACCCTCTCACCGTTACGGTAAATGGTTTCGCGGCCCAACAGCACCACGTCGGGATCGCAAGTGAAGCAGGCCATCATCTTATTCACGCCGTTGTCCTTTTGCGTCTGCGCTGCTTCGCGCCCGATAAATGGCGTATTTTTACGCAGCTTTACTGCCCAACCCAGACCCGATTCAAACGGGGTATGGTCGGAGCCAATATCCGATCCCCAAGCGCGGTAGCTTTTTTCAAGGCGCAGAGATTCAATCGCGCGGTAGCCAGCATTAATCAGCCCGTGGTCGGCACCCGCGTCCATCAGGGCGGTGTAAACCGTGGTGGCGTACTCGACAGGCAGGTGCAATTCCCACCCCAGCTCGCCCACATAAGTCACCCGCATCGCCAGCACGGGGCAACCCGCTATGCCGATGGTTTTTGTGCTGCCAAAAGGGAAACCCGCGTTTGTGACATCGGCGCGGGTGACTGTTTCCAGGATATGGCGGGCCTTTGGCCCCATCAGGGACAGCACCGCGTTGGAGGAGGTGATGTCGAACAATTGGCAGTTCATCCCGTCAGGGATATTGCGCGAAATCCAGTCGAAATCATGGGTGGCATAGCCGGTGCCGGTGACGATGTAGAATTCATCACGGGCCACGCGGGCGATGGTCAAATCGCATTCGATACCACCATGGGAGTTAAGCATCTGGGTGTAGGTCAACGCCCCCACCGGCTTGTCGATGTTATTGGCGCAAATCCAGTTCAAGGCGGCCAATGCATCCGGCCCCTTTAGCGCAAATTTGGCAAAGGATGTTTGATCGAAGATCACCGCCGCCTCTCGCGCCGCTTTGTGCTCGCGGCCCACGGCCGCAAACCAGTTCTGGCGCTCGAAACTGTAGACATCCTGCGGGACCTCGCCCAATGCCGCATCCGCAAACCAGTTTGGTCGCTCCCAGCCCAGTTTCTCGCCAAAACAGGCACCCTCCCCTTTTAGCACCTCATAGAGCGGCGATTTTCGGCATGGGCGACCCGAGGAATGTTCCTCATGCGGCCACGCCATTGTGTAGTGTTTGCCGTAAGCCTCATAGGTGCGGGTCCGCACCCAGTCGGTGTCAAAATGCGGGCGGCCAAAGCGGCGGATGTCAGCAGACCACAGATCAAACGGTGGTTCACCCTTGGCGACCCATTCGGCCAGCGCCATGCCTGCCCCGCCGCCAGCCGCGATGCCAAAGGCGTTGAAGCCCGCACCGACAAAGAAATTGCGCAACTCCGGCGCTTCGCCGATGATGAAATTGCCATCCGGCGTGAAGCTTTCAGGCCCGTTGGTCAGGGTTTTGATGCCTACGGTTTCCAGCGCAGGCACGCGGCCCAGCGCCAGTTCCATCAGCGGCTCGAAATGGTCAAAATTACTGTCGAGCAGCGTGTAGTGGAACCCCTTTGGAATACCATTCACCGCCCAAGGGATCGGGTTGGCCTCATAGCCGCCCATCACCAGCCCGCCGACTTCTTCCTTGTAATAGGTCAGCCGATCAGGGTCGCGCAGGGTGGGCAGGTTTTTCGGCATGTCTTTGATCGCCTCGGTCACCATATACTGGTGCTCCATGCTGACCAACGGCACGTTGACCCCGAAACGGGCAGCAAAATCGCGGCTCCATTGGCCCGCGCACAGCACCACTTGGCCACATTCAATCCGGCCCTGATCGGTGATCACCGCTTTGATTTTACCCGCCTCGATCTCGATATCGGTAACCTTGCACTCCTCGAACAATTGCGCCCCTGACATGCGCGCGCCTTTGGCCAAGGCTTGGGTAATATCGGACGGGTTAGCCTGCCCATCGGTGGGCATGAACGCCGCACCGACCAGATCATCAATGTTCATCAGCGGCCATAAATCTTGTGCCTCTTTTGGGGACAAAAGGTCCATCTGCAAGCCGAATGACCGCGCGGTGGTGGCTTGGCGTTTCACTTCGGTCCAGCGTTCCTCATTGCAGGCCAGCCGCAAACCGCCGTTCATTTTCCAACCCGTACCAAGACCGGTTTCCGCCTCGATCGTGTTATATAGGTCGACGGAATAGCCCAGCAACTGGGTGATATTGGCGTTTGAGCGCAATTGCCCGACCAGACCCGCCGCATGGAACGTGGTGCCGGAGGTCAGTTTTTGACGCTCCAGCAGCACACATTCAACGCCCAGTTTCGCCAGATGGTAAGCGGTCGAGCAGCCAATGATGCCGCCGCCAATAATGACAACACGGGCAGATGTGGGAAGGGTTTTCATAGCGTCTCTCAGCTTTGCTTGTAAGTGTCATAGGATCGCTGAAAACGGCCAAGGTTTTCTGCGGTGTAGGCGGCATAATCAATGTCGAGGGTCGAGGTGATTTCGGACACCATGCTCCACATGCATTCGCGCAGCAGCGAGGCGCATTTCATCCCGTGGTAGCGGTGCAGAAGGTCGGCAGCGATGGGGCCGTCGAAGTACAGCTCCAGCATGTGGGTTTCTTGGGCTTCGTTTAGCGAATTGTTTGACGCCAGCCCGCCCAGATCAAACAGAGGCGAGTTGAAACCGGCATAGTCCCAATCAATCAGCCACAGGCGTTTGCCGTCATCCAGAAAATTTGCCGCCATCAGATCATTGTGGCCGAACACGATGTCAAACGGGCCAGCGGCGGCCTCCAGCTTGTCGCAAATCTGCAAATATTCCGGCAGTTTGGCGCTATAGATGCTGCCCTTTTCGTCCATGGTTGCGGCGTAGTCACGGATCACATGGAACACCCAGAAAATCAGAGCAGGGCCACGGAAATGTTTGGGTATTTCGGTATGGCAGCGGCGCACCAGCGGGATGATGCGTTCCATCATTTCAGGCACACCGATATCAGGCTCGTCCAGCGTTTTGCTGGCGATATAATCAACCACGGTCAAGCCGTCCTCATTATGGACCACCGCAGGCGAAAGCCCCGCCGCGTGCGCTGCGCGACTGGCGGCAAGTTCGTTAAACCGCAGCAACTGGTGTTCCGGCAAATCCTCGCCAAAGCGGGCGACATAGGTGCCGCTATCGTCGGTTACGGTGAAATTCAGATTGGTGCG
>JAFLKA010000160.1 GCA_022712735.1 Marinosulfonomonas sp.
CCCCGCGATCCGGCCCGTTGAACCGCGCGCCCAAAGGGGCGGCATGGCAAAAGGCGGCGTTGATCATCCGGTAGAATGGCACGCCTGATACCAGTTCATTAACGCCAATCCCCGACAGCAGGTTGTTTTCCGCCAGCAAGCGGTCATTGTCGGCATGGTCCAGATCAAAGATATCAGCCAGATGCGCGTCATCATCGGCAATCCGCGCCAAAACGCTATCGCCGCCTTCGCTGTATTTTGAGGGCACCAGATGGTGCGTGTCCAATTGGCGAATGGCAGTCAGCGGCGGCAGCTTCATCGCCCGCCACGCCGTGCGTCCAGCAGACGGCGCACGGTTTGAAACGCAGGTAAACCGCCGCGCAGCAGATAATCAAGCGCGGCTTCACCACCGAATATCCGGTTCTGGTTTGGCAGCGTGATCCACTTATCGGCCAACTCTTCGCTATAAAGAATGTTCAGTGCCTTGAAGATGCCCACCAGATAGGAAATCCGCCTGATACGGTCCTCGTCCAGCAGCGCACCCTGCCCCTTTTTCAGCGTATAGAACGCCCCGTTCGATATGCCACCCAGCAAAATGCGTGCCTTGGTATCGGGAATGCGCCATTTTTCCATGATGTTGAAAAAGGCCCGCACTGCGCCGTCACTCAAACGCTCGCGCTCGGCCCGATCTGACAGGTCGATCAGCGGCGACGCGGTATATTTAGGTTGCGGGGCAACAAGCGATAAGGCCATCTGGGTAACTCCTATGTAGAAGTTATATATACTCCATTATTGGAGAATGTCAAGATTGACAGCCTAACTCCGTGTCGCCAGCAGCAGGTTGGTTTCGCTGCGCATCACCCCGTCAATGCGCCTGATATCAAACAGCACCTTGTCCAGCGCCTCTAGCGTCTCGGTGCCAATCTCGGCGATCAAATCCCACTTGCCATTGGTCGAATGCACCGCCTGAACCGCACTGATGCCACGCAGCCGGTGCATGATTTTCTCAGCCCCGCGCCCCTCGATCCCCAGCATCATCAATCCGCGCACAGGAGCCTGTGCGATGTCGCTTTTCAAACGAACGGTGAACCCCAGAATTTCGCCGCGCTTGGTCAGCCGTTCAATCCGGCTGCGCACGGTGGTGCGCGACAGGCCCAGATCTGCAGCAAGGCTAGAGAGCGGCGCGCGGGAATCACGGCGCAAGGCGGCGATCAGATCTTTGTCGATATCATCCATAACGGAACCTTTACCCTTCGATTTGATCAATATGCCACCGATATAGCCTATTTGCCTGCTACACACCAACCCGATTTGCATAAATTATCACAAATGGAACAAGCGAGCAGGTTAGACATGGAAGATAAAAACACCCTTTTGATCGGAGCGCCCGTGGACAGCGGCAAGCGTCGACGCGGCTGCCTAATGGGGCCGGATGCCTTGCGCACCGCTGGGTTGGTCGAGGCGATAAAGGGGCTGGGGCACAAGGTATGCGACCTTGGCAATCTGGCCCCCGCCAAGACCACCATCAAAGACGTGCCCAACACCAACACTTTTGAATTGGCCAAAACCGTGGGCTGGACCAAAACCCTGATGGTCGCCGCCAAGGATGCAATGGCGCAGGGGTTTCCGATCTTTCTGGGGGGCGACCATGCGCTTTCATTAGGGTCGGTCGCGGGGGTGACGGCCTATGCCGCCGAGGTGGATCGCCCGCAATACGTGCTGTGGCTAGACGCACACAGCGATTTCCACACACCTGCGACCACCGCATCGGGCAACCTGCACGGCACGCCTTTGGGATATGTCAGCGGGCTGGATGGTTTTGACGCCTTCCCGCCCCTGCCAGCGGTCGTGCCGATGAACAATATCTGCCTGATCGGTATCCGCTCGGTCGATGCGGCGGAACAGGCCGCACTGGTTGCCAATAATATCCGCGTGGTCGAAATGCGAGCGATTGACGAGGGCGGCATCAAGCGCCCGCTCGAGGCATTTCTGGACGATGTCGCGCGGGCCAACGGCCTGTTGCATGTGTCGCTCGACGTCGATTTCCTCGACCCGTCCATCGCCCCCGCCGTCGGCACCACTGTTCCCGGCGGTGCCACCTTCCGCGAGGCGCATCTGGTGATGGAAATGCTGCACGACAGCGGCCTTGTCACCTCGCTCGATCTGGTTGAGCTGAACCCTTTTCTGGATGACCGCGGGCGCACCGCCTCTCTGATGGTTGACCTGACCGCATCGCTACTGGGCCGTCGCGTATTTGACCGCCCCACACGGAGTTACTGATATGACCATTCCTGCCCCATCCAATCTGGCGTTTGTGCCGTTTGTATCAGTCGATAACATGATGAAGCTGGTGCATCACATTGGCATTGAACAGGTTTTGCCTGATCTGGCCGATTACATCGAGGCCGATTTCCGCCGGTGGGAGTTATTCGACAAGGTCCCGCGCGTGGCGTCGCATTCAACCGAGGGGGTGATCGAATTGATGCCGACCTCGGATGGCGAGGTTTACGGGTTTAAATACGTCAACGGCCACCCCGCCAACATGAAGAAAGGTCTGCAAACCGTTACAGCCTTTGGTCTTTTGGCAGATGTGGCCAGCGGATACCCCGTGCTGCTCTCGGAAATGACCATCCTGACCGCCCTGCGCACCGCCGCGACCTCGGCGATGGTGGCGCGTCACCTTGCCCCCAAAGGTGCAACTACACTGGCGATGATCGGCAACGGCGCCCAAAGCGAATTTCAGGCGCTGGCAATGAAAACCATCTGCGGCATCACCGATGTGCGTCTATACGATATCGACCCCGCGGCGACGGCCAAGTGCATGAAAAACCTTGAGGGTATGGGGATGAACCTGACCGCCTGCAAAACCCCCGAAGCTGCCATTCAAGGTGCGCAAATCATCACCACCTGCACCGCCGATAAACAATACGCCACCATCCTGACCGATAACATGGTCGGGGCTGGTGTGCACATCAACGCCATCGGCGGTGATTGCCCCGGCAAGACCGAACTGCACCGCGATATCCTGCTGCGCAGCGATATTTTTGTTGAATACCCCGAACAAACCCGCATCGAGGGCGAGATACAGCAATTGGAGCCGGATCATCCGGTGACCGAGATGTGGCAGGTGATCAACGGCACCGCTGCTGGGCGCACCTCTGCAGCCCAAATCACCCTGTTTGACGGGGTCGGCTTTGCCACCGAGGATTTCAGTGCTCTGCGGTATGTGCATGACCAGCTTGAGGATGGCAATTTTTATCAGGATCTGGACATGGTGGCCGACCCTGATGATCCGCGCGACCTGTTCGGGATGGTGCAGCGCGCCAAGGGATAAATTGCCGAAAAACCCACCGCCCCATTGCACACAACATGCGCCATCCTGTATAGTGATTACAACAATATATAGCGCATAGCGAACAGGCGGAAATCTACGTGAACGATACACCACAAACACCTGATAACGAAGAAGAAAAAGGCGAGCCAAAGTACGTGTATGATGGCCCTTCGATCTCGATCACAGACGAGATGAAAACCTCCTATCTCGACTACGCAATGAGCGTGATCGTATCGCGCGCCATTCCGGACCTGCGCGACGGGCTGAAACCGGTGCATCGGCGCATCCTTTATGCCATGTTCGAGGGCGGCAATACCCACGATAAATCATACCGTAAATCGGCCCGCGCCGTCGGTGATGTGATGGGTAAATACCACCCGCACGGCGATAGCGCGATCTATGACGCCTTGGTGCGGATGGCGCAGGATTTCTCGATGTCGCTGCCGCTGCTGGATGGCCAAGGCAACTTTGGCTCGATGGATGGCGATAACGCCGCCGCCATGCGGTATACCGAGGTGCGGCTGGATAAACCGGCCGCGTTTCTGACCGCCGATCTGGACAAAGACACTGTTGATTTTCAGGACAACTATGATGGCAAGGACCGCGAACCAAGCGTTCTGCCCGCCCGCTACCCCAACATGCTGGTCAACGGCGCTGGCGGCATTGCGGTCGGCATGGCCACCAACATCCCGCCGCATAATCTGGGCGAGGTGATTGATGCCACGCTGGCGCTGATCGAGGACCCCGATCTAACGACCGAAGATTTGATCGAATACATCCCTGGCCCCGATTTTCCCACCGGTGCCATCATGCTGGGCCACGCTGGCGCGCGCAAAGCCTACCTTGAGGGCCGCGGCAGCGTCATCATCCGCTCCAAGACCCGCACCGAGGAAATCCGCAAAGACCGCTACGCCATCGTGATTGATGAAATCCCCTATCAGGTGAACAAGGCCGCGATGATCGAGAAGATCGCCGAACAGGTGCGTGATGGCAAGATCGAGGGCGTCGCCCACGTGCAGGACGAATCTGATCGCAACGGCGTGCGCGTGGTGATCGAGCTGAAGCGCGATGCCACCCCTGAAGTGGTGTTGAACCAGTGCTTCCGCTTTACCCCGATGCAAACCTATTTCGGCTGTAACATGCTGGCGCTAAACGGTGGCCGGCCCGAAACATTGACCCTGCGACGGTTCCTGACATCCTTCATCACCTTCCGCGAAGAAGTCGTGGCACGGCGCACCGCGTTTGAGCTGCGCAAGGCCCGCGAGCGCAGTCATGTGCTCTGTGGTCTGGCCGTGGCCGTGACCAATGTCGATGAAATCGTCGCCACCATCCGCGCCTCGGCTGATCCCGCCGAGGCCCGCGCCAAACTGATGGACCGTCGCTGGCCCGCTGGTGATATCCTTGAATATATCGCGCTGATTGATGATCCGACCCACAAGGCCAATGACGACGGCACCTATAACCTGTCCGAAACCCAAGCCCGCGCCATTCTGGAACTGCGCTTGCAACGCCTGACCGCGATGGGCGTTAAGGAAGTCACCGACGAGCTGCAAACACTGGCCGCCGCCATTCGCGAATACCTAGACATCCTGCGTTCACGCACCCGCATCATGGAAATCATCAGCAACGAGCTGACCGAGGTTCGTGAAAAATTCGCCGTTGACCGGCGCACCCAGATTGTCGACTGGTCCGGCGATATGGACGACGAAGACCTGATTGAAAAAGAAGACATGGTCGTCACCGTCACCTCGGGTGGCTACATCAAACGCACCCCGCTTGGCGATTTCCGTGCGCAAAAACGCGGTGGCAAGGGCACGGCGGGCATGAAAACCAAAGAAGAGGACGTGATCACCAACCTGTTCGTTGCCAACACCCACACGCAGCTGTTGTTCTTCACCACCGATGGCATGGTTTACAAACTGAAAACATGGCGCCTGCCCCAAGGCGGACGCACCGCCAAGGGCAAAGCCATCGTCAACATCCTGCCGATCCCCACAGGCGTTTCTGTCGCAGCCATCATGCCGGTTGATGCGGACGAGGACGACTGGGGCGATTTGCAAATCTTCTTTGCCACTGACGCTGGTGACGTGCGCCGCAACGCGCTGTCGGATTTCACCAACGTGCGCGCCAACGGCAAAATTGCCATGAAGCTGCCCGAGGGCGTGGAAATGGTAAACGCCCGTATCTGTAACGAAGATGACGACGTTATGTTGTTCACCGCCGGTGGGCGCGCCATCCGCTTCCCGACCACAGCAGTTCGTGTCTTTAAGGGGCGCGACAGCACCGGGGTTCGCGGGATCAAACTGAAGGATGGTGAAAAGGTCGTCTCGATGTCGATCATTCGCCATTTCGAGGCTTCCTCGGACGAACGCATCGCCTACCTCAAAATGCGCCGTGCGCAAGCGGGCGCGGATGACACCGAGGTAGAGGATGAAGAAACGGGCGACGGGGCCATCACCCAGGAACGTTTCGATGAAATGCAGGCAATTGAAAACCTGATCCTGACCATCACGGCAGGCGGCGCTGGCAAACTCTCCTCCTCGCACGACTACCCCGTTCGCGGGCGTGGCGGCATGGGCGTGGCAGCCATGGACAAGGCGATGCGCGGCGGCGATCTGGTGGCATCCTTTGCCGTGGAAATGGAAGACCTGATCATGCTGGCCACCTCAAAAGGCCAATCGATCCGTTGTCCAATTGCCGGCATCTCGTTCCGCTCTCGCAGCGCTGGCGGTGTCAAAGTGTTTGACACGGCCAAAGGCGAAAAGGTGGTCTCGGTCGCATGGATCGCCGAAACCGATGATGACGAAGAAGAAAGCAGCACTGAGGAATAAAACCCTCTTCCCGTTTCTTCTTGCCACAAGTACCTCACGGGGGTGCGGGGGTGTGAAACCCCCGTTCCTGCCCTAACCCACAGGCGCGACATGACAGATAAACTCCACATCATTGGCGGCGGAATGGCAGGCGCCGAGGCCGCATGGCAAGCCGCAAACATGGGCGTCACCGTGGTGATCCATGAAATGCGCCCCAAGGTCGAAACATTCGCGCATCGCACCGGTAATCTGGCCGAAATGGTCTGCTCCAATTCGTTCCGGTCCGATGATGACGAGGCCAACGCCGTTGGCCTGCTGCATTGGGAAATGCGCGCGGCGGGTGGCATCATCATGGCGGCGGCGGACGAGCACGCCCTGCCCGCCGGATCGGCGCTGGCCGTGGACCGTGACCCGTTCAGTGAAACGGTCACCAAACGCCTGCTAGATCATGCGTTGATCTCAGTTGAATACGGCGAAATCACCGATCTGCCCGAGGATGGTCACTGGATCATCGCCACCGGACCGCTGACCACGACCGCCCTTGGCCAGTCCATCGCCGCCCAAACCGGCAGTGACCAGCTGGCGTTTTTCGACGCCATCGCCCCGATTATTTACGCCGACAGCATCAACATGGATGTGGCATGGATGCAGTCGCGTTATGACAAGGGTGAGACCGAGGCCGAGCAAAAGGCGTACCTGAACTGCCCGATGGACAAGGCGCAGTATGAGGCATTCATCGACGCGCTGCTGGCGGCGGATAAAACCGAATTCCATGAAGGGGAAACCGCTGGGTATTTCGACGGCTGCCTGCCGATCGAGGTGATGGCCGAGCGTGGCCGCGAGACCCTGCGGTTTGGCCCAATGAAACCTGTCGGACTGACCAACGTACATGATCCCGAAACCAAGGCTTACGCAGTGGTACAACTGCGCTATGACAATGCCTTAGGAACGCTGTTTAACATCGTGGGATTCCAGACAAAAATGAAATACGCGGCGCAAACCGAGGTGTTCAAAATGATCCCCGGACTGGAAAACGCCAGTTTCGCCCGCCTTGGCGGCATCCACCGCAACACATTTATCAATTCACCCACATTGCTGGACGACAATCTGCGCCTGAAATCACGCCCCAACATCCGGTTCGCGGGCCAGATCACTGGCGTTGAGGGTTATGTTGAATCAGCCGCGATGGGCCTTTTGGCGGGCCGGATGGCAGCGGGTGAAATTCTGGGCCAGCCAGTAGCAACGCCTCCGCTCGACACCGCGATGGGCGCATTGGTCAACCACATCACCGGTGGCGCTGCCGCCAAAACATTCCAGCCGATGAACGTTAATTTCGGCCTGTTCCAGCCGATTGATGCCAAGCACGGGCGCAAGAACCGCAAAACCCGTTACAAGGCCTACACTGACCGTGCCAAGTGCGCGTGGCAGGAATGGCTGGACGGATAAGGGCATGATCAGCTAGGTTTTACCCCATGAGCAATGATAAATTCCTCGATAAAGCCTATGATCTGGATGGCGAAGCGCAAACACGTAACCATTATGATGACTGGTCTTCCAGTTATGACGCCGAGATCAGCCGCAACGGTTATGCCACCCCTGCCCGCATTGCCGCCGCTTTAGCGGCCCAAACAACAGATTTGACCGCCGCAATACTGGATTTTGGTTGCGGCACAGGGATGTCGGGCGATGCTTTGGCCCGCGCCGGTTTTCCGGTAATTGACGGGGTGGATTTATCACCGGATATGCTGGCCCAAGCCCGCAAGACGAAAACCTACCGCCGCCTGAATGTGATCGAACCTGACGCCCACCTGCCGTTAAAGGTTGGCGACTATTCAGCCATTGTTGCCTGCGGGGTGATAGGTGCTGGCGGCGCACCATTAACAACTTTTGATGTGTTGATGGCGTTGTTACCCAAAGGCGGGCTGTTTGTGTTTTCATTTAATGATCACACGCTGCAAGACCCTGCTTATGAGGCCAAATTGCAAACCTACCTGCACGCCCAAACTGCAAAATTACGCCACCGCGAACATGGGGCCCATTTGCCGGGCATTAACCTTGGGGCGGTTGTCTATGTGGTCGAAAAATTGTGAACCTCACCACCCGTTTTGCCCCTTCCCCGACCGGCCCTTTGCATCTGGGCCACGCCTATTCGGCGTTGCTGGCGTATGACATGGCGCAAACGACGGGCGGGCGGCTCCTGTTGCGGATCGAGGATATTGACCAGTCCCGCGCGCGGCCCGAATGGGAGGCGCAGATATATGATGATCTGCGCTGGCTGGGGTTGGAATGGCCGCAACCTGTGATGCGTCAATCCAGTCGCATGACCGTCTACCAACAGGCGTTGGCACAGCTAGAGGCCAAAGGACTGCTGTATCGTTGCACCTGCAACCGACGCGATATCGAGGCGGCCATTGCTGCCCCGCAAGAAGGGGTGCCCACCGCGTATGGCCCCGACGGGATGATCTACCCCGGCACATGCCGCACCCTAGATCACACCGATGAAAACGCAGCCCTTCGTCTGGATATGGAAAAGGCATGCCTTTATCTGGGGGCACCGGATTTAGCCTTTGTCGAAACGGGTCCGGCACATACAGGGCGCCAAACAATCACCCCGCATGAACTGATCCATACTGTTGGCGAC
>JAFLKA010000263.1 GCA_022712735.1 Marinosulfonomonas sp.
ATGTCGGTGCCGAGCATCCGCATGAAGCACAGAACCCCGAAGTTCTGGACGTAAAAGCGATGAACGCCAAAAACACGCGGAGCCAGTCATGACTGAAGAAATCAAATCACTCGATGAGTTGAGCCAAGTTGTAGAAGGCACACCAGCCGAAACAACTGCGGTTGAAACCACTGCGGCCGAGGCTGTTGAAGCCGCCATTTTGCGCGAACCTGTTCGTGATCATCTGGGCCGCTCTTATGCCACTGGTAAACGTAAAGATGCGGTTGCCCGCGTCTGGATCAAACCGGGTTCCGGCAAGGTTATGGTCAATGGCCGCGAGATGAGCAAATATTTTGCCCGCCCCGTGTTGCAAATGATCCTGCGCCAGCCCTTTACGGTTGCCGGTGTTGAAGGTGAATTCGACGTGAATGCCACTGTCAAAGGCGGCGGTCTGTCCGGCCAAGCCGGCGCAGTCAAGCACGGCATTTCCAAAGCGTTGCAAATCTATGAACCATCCCTGCGTGGTGCATTGAAAGCCGCTGGGTTCCTGACCCGGGATTCCCGCGTTGTGGAACGTAAGAAATATGGCCGTCGCAAAGCGCGTCGTAGCTTCCAGTTCAGCAAACGTTAAATTATTTCCAAAGGGCTGCCCTAAACGGCGGCCCTTTTTCCAGAATAGCATTTTGGGGAGTGCTATGAGAAGAATTGTTCATATCGGGTTAGGTAAAGCCGCGTCAACAACGCTTCAAAAGCATGTGTATCCCGCGATAGTTCAATCCCAATCGATTGAATACATAGAACCCAAATCGCTTTCCAAGCTATTAAAGCAGAGTGCTCAAGGTGAGCCTGTTTTGGCAGGTGATTTTTTCACAAGTGCTGAAGTGCTGGTCGGACCGGATCCCAAGAATTGGGATAAATGCCTTCAAAAAAACCTGTTGGCTTTTGGATCAAACACAACCATCTTGCTTATTCTGCGGCGACCAAGCGGATATATGAGATCTATATTCCAGCAAGTAAGCCATCATACCGGAATATTGATAGAGCCAAGCGCTTATTTCACGTCCGTTGACAGTAATGTTGCCGAACTTGGCTATAACGTATTTGACGCCCAAAAGTTTGACCAAGAAAGACTGGTGAGAATATACGCTGAAACATTCGATGAAGTGATTGTCCAGAAGTTTGAAACGATAACTGATTTGAGGTTTTTGCAGACTGCTTTTGATTTGCCCGATCAAGCGTTACACGCTGCTCAATCATCCATGTCGAAAAAATCGTCAAACCGTTCATTTTCACAAACGGCGGTTAATATCAGCATGAAACTTAAGTGGATGTTTGGAGCCCCAACAATAAATCCTGCAACAGGGGCCTTGAAACGAACACGCCGTTATCAATTGTGGCGCGATTTGATGCAGGGCATATTTGACAAGGTCTACCCATATAAAAAATATGTTCTGGATTGGGATACTATAGAAAATGTCGACATCCTTGAAATGGATGCCACCTATAACAAAATACCCCAGTTCCAGCATTTTATCAACGGTGACTTACAGCCCGTCGATTAGGTGATTTACTCGTCCGGCGCAATCAGCCCCAGCCCGCGCAGATAAATCCCGATGCCGCTTTCCAGTAATTCCTCGGCTGGAAACGGCGACTGGGTGCCGGGTGATCCACGCGCAAACAATTCGACCACCCCGTGGCTCATCGCCCAGATGTGGGCCGCCACCATCGAGGCGGGCGGGCGTCTGTCGGCGGGCATATGGCTGGTCAGCTGCGCTGCGGCCTGCTCCAGTTGACCAAGGGCGTGGTTGGCGGCCTGTGCCAAGTCCGAATTGCGGTTGATCGAGATGCCGCTTTCAAACATCGCCACGTAATGGCCCGGATACTTGCGGGCAAAGGCAAGATAGGCCCGTCCTGTGCTCTCGAATGCTTGTAGCCCGCCGCGGTTTTTACTGGTGGCGTATTCCATCAGGTCGCCGAAAATCCGGTACCCCTCAAGGGCAGCCCCCGCGATCAGATCTTCGCGCCCTTCAAAGTGGCGGTAGACGGCGGCAGGGGTGACGCCGGCCTGCTTTGCGGCCTCGGACAGGGTAAAGCCGTTCGGCCCCTTTTCCTCGATCAGTTTCACCGCCGCATCAACCAGTGCGGCGCGTAAATTGCCGTGGTGATAGCCGCGTTTGCTCACTTTACTCTACCCACATTTCCGGCCCACCGCAGATTTTATCATCAGGGGCGCAGGCGATTTCGGTGTCTTTGCCGTCATAGTTAATCCCGCTTAGCACCGCGCGGATGGTGGCGATGCGGGCGCGGCGTTTGTCGTCGGAACGCACTACAGTCCACGGCGCATTGTCATTGTGGCTGCGCTTGAAGGTCTCTTCAATCGCATCCGAATAGGCATCCCAACGCTTCAAGCCTTCAACGTCAATCCAGCTTAGTTTCCATTGCTTTAGCGGGTCTTTTTCGCGTGACAAAAACCGGCGCAACTGCTCAGCGCGCCCAACATTCAGCCAGATTTTGGCAAAATGGATGCCCTCATCCACCAGCATTTCCTCGAACTCCGGCAGTTGCCAGAAAAAGCTGACGCGCTGCTCGGGGGTGCAAAATTCAAATACATGTTCGACCACAGCGCGGTTATACCATGAGCGATCAAACAGGGTGATCTCGCCACCCGCAGGCAAGTGCGAGATGTAGCGCTGGAAATACCATTGC
>JAFLKA010000514.1 GCA_022712735.1 Marinosulfonomonas sp.
ACCCCGAAGTATTGGCGCAGAAATACATGAGCCGTGTCGGACATTTGC
Organism: Marinosulfonomonas sp.; assembly: GCA_022712735.1. The sequence continues at coordinate 49 of JAFLKA010000514.1, forward strand.
ACGCCAAAAACGTGCGCCCCAATATCAAGGCACAGGTGGAGACCGATGGCTTGTCATTCCTCGAAGGTGTGCGCTGCGGGATGTTTACCGTTCCAGGTGACGCCGAGGGTGGTGTGGATTTTGAACCGGTTCTGAAAATCGCAGCCGAGCATGGCTATGAGGGCTGGCTGGTGATCGAGGCGGAACAAGACCCCGCTGTGCGCAACCCGCTGCACTATCAAACCATGGGGTTAAAGGCGCTCAAGGAAATGGCCCGTGCGACCGGTTTGGACAAAGGATAAATCTGATGGCTGATCTGTTACGTAAACCCACAGGGACAACAGGCAAGGTCCATGACATCACGCCCGAAAATGCTGGCTGGGGCTATGTCGGTTTTGGTCTCTATCGTTTGAAGGCTGGCGAAACCGTTGCGGAACCCACGGGGGATACCGAAATCATTCTGGTCCTGGTCGAAGGTAAGGCCAAGATCAGCGGGGCCGGCAAAGATTTTGGCGAGCTTGGTGACCGGATGGATGTGTTCGAGCGCACACCGCCCCATTGCGTCTATATCCCGAATGGTGCGGACTGGTCGGCCACGGCCACCACTGATCTGACCCTCGCCATCTGCACGGCCCCTGGCAAAGGCAAACATGACGCGCAAATCATCGGACCCGCGGGTATTGGTCTGGAGGAACGCGGCAAGGGTGCCAACACCCGTTATATCCACAACATCGGCATGGAAAACCGCGATGTGGCCGACAGCCTGCTGGTAACCGAAGTGTTCACGCCGTCTGGCAACTGGTCATCCTATCCGCCACACCGCCACGACGAGGATAACTTCCCCGAGATGACCTATCTGGAAGAAACCTATTACCATCGGTTGAACCCGTCACAGGGGTTCGGATTCCAACGGGTGTTTACAGAAGACGGTGAATTGGACGAAACCATGGCTGTTTCCGATGGCGATGTGGTTCTGGTTCCCAAAGGACACCACCCCTGCGCAGCATCATACGGTTACGACATGTACTATCTGAACGTCATGGCTGGCCCGCGTCGCAATTGGCGGTTCCAGAATCATCCCGAACATGACTGGATATTTCAACGGGACAAGTAGGTATTTTCCTAGCATGATCAATGTGTAAAAAGGATATCTTCTCAACGGCGACATCGCGACTGGATGAAAATAGGCCCTGAGGCCGAGCATTAACCTGAAGATCCCTAATTCGCGGTGACCGGTTTTGAACGCATCCGTAATACGGTTTCACGCTCGGCCCGTTTGCAGCGCATGGGGGGCAGGTTGTGGTCCATCAGCTCCATGTCCTCCAGCACCATATCGCCCATGTTCTTGAATGCGCTATCCAATGCACCCGCGCGGTGGGCAGACCGAAGAAACCCTTTCAAACTTCGCACCGGATGATCTGCGGCTAGGGGCTCTTGTGGAAACACATCGCTGGCAGCCAGAATATGCCCGCTTTTGACGGCGGCAATCAGGGCATCGAAATCCACAACCTCGGCACGGCTTAGCAAGATAAAAGCCGCCCCTTGCCGCATGCTGGCGAATGCCTCTGCCCCAAGGAAGCCTTGGTTTTCGCTGGTGACAGAGGCTACGGTGAAAATGAAATCACTGGTCGTTAGAACGTCATCCAGCGTCGTCGGCTGCACATGGTTTTCGCGCAGAATGGAGGCGGGCAGCCACGGATCGAACACTTTGATGGTTGCGTTAAAGCCCGACAGAACCTGGTTCAGCGCACGACCCAGATCGCCAAAGCCGATGATGCCGACATTTGATCCTGTCAACAAGCGTGCAGACTGGTTGCCATCCCCGCCCCACTTCTCGCGCCGCTCGCCAAAGGCGACATCGGCATCAACAATCCCGCGCGCCAGATTTAGCGCCATCGCAAGGCCCATTTCCGCGACGGGTGTTGCAAAAACCTGCCCTGTCGTAACCACATGAATACCGCGCTGGAACAACACGTCATAGGGCATGTTATTCATCAGATTGCTTTCCACATTCAGGATGCAGCGCAGCTTCGGCATGCGGTTTAACGTGTCTTGCGTTAGCGGAGGCTGGCCGATGATATATCGGATCTGTGCAAGGGTTTCGTCATCCAGTCCAGCGATGTTTTCGGGATCGGCTTCGATAATCTCATATTTTGCATTCAACTTGTCCTGCGCATTGTCAGTAAAAATCAGATCAAGCGTGCGGGGGGCGGGGGCACTGATTACCAATGGGCGTTCGGATGCGGGCATTTTGGGCTCCTGTATCTATGCGAAAAGGATAGCGGCACGACTGTTGAAAACAAAGATAATTGCATTGGTTGACGCAAGGTTTGTGTTAGCCTGCTCAAGATAAGGGTGGGTATTGAGATGGAAACGGGTCAGCAAAAAATCAGACTTGGGATGGTTGGCGGTGGTGTGGATGCGTTTATCGGGGCGGTTCACCGGATCGCGGCGCGGATTGACGGGGATTATGATCTGGTAGCCGGGGCGTTATCATCGACGCCCGAAAAGGCGGCGGAATCTGGTCGTTTGACCGGTTTGACCGAGGACCGGATTTACGCTGATTATATGGAAATGGCCAAGGCGGAAGCGGGGCGCAAGGATGGGATCGAGGCGGTGACCATCGTCACGCCAAACCACTTGCATTTTCCGGTGGCCAAGGCGTTTCTGGAACAAGGCATCCATGTTATTTGTGACAAGCCGCTGACCGCGACAATGGAGGATGCAACCGCGTTGCGCGATGTGCTGAATGCCAGTGATGCGCGGTTTTTGTTAACCCACAATTACACCGGCTATCCGATGGTACGCGAGGCGCGGCGGCTGGTGGCCGAGGGCAAGTTGGGCAAGGTTCGACTGGTGCAGATGGAGTATATTCAGGACTGGCTGGCCTATGCTGATCCAAGCAACAAACAGGCGGCGTGGCGTCTGGACCCTGCGCGTTCTGGGGCGGGGGGCTGCATAGGTGACATCGGCACGCATGCCTATAATCTGGGGCTGTTTATCAGCGGGTTGAAAGCCGAGGCGCTAAGCGCGGATTTACAGAGTTTCGGTGAGAGACCATTGGATGACAACGCCCATATCATGTTCCGGTTTCAGGGCGGGGCCAAGGGGATGATGTGGGCCAGCCAGATTGCGATTGGCAATGAAAACGGGTTGCGGATACGGATTATTGGTGATGCGGGCGGGCTGGAATTTAGCCAGGAAAACCCGAACCAGCTGTGGTTCACGGCCAAAGGCCAACCTAAACAATTACTGACTCGCGGTGGGCACGGATTTGAAGGAGAGGTGCGTATTCCGGCGGGCCATCCCGAGGGGTTTTTGGAAGGGTTTGCCACGCTTTATCACGGTTTTGCCAAGGTCATTCGCGGGGATGCACAGGCGGCAGACATTTTGCCCGATATCAATGCTGGTCTTGCGGGTATAGAATTCATCGCGGCGGCAGTGAAATCCAGCAAGGCTGACGGAGAATGGGTGGCGCTTTAGCCCAGATCGGCCTCGGGCGGGACGGTGGCACCGGTCATAAAGGCCACCGCGTCGGACATGGTGTAATCCTTGGGATTAATCGTGCAAAGGCGCCGACCCAGTCGGTGGATATGAATGCG
>JAFLKA010000486.1 GCA_022712735.1 Marinosulfonomonas sp.
ATTGTGATCAGCAAGAGCGAGATTGACCAGTTGATTGAACGCGCGTCCATCGCATTGGACGAAACGCTGGCCGGTCTGAAACAGGACGGGCTGATGACTGCGGGCTAGGTTCGCATAGCTTGTGAAAGGTCGGAGTGGATAGAGAGGTGGACACCCTAACCTGAACAAGCCGTGCATATTGACGAGTGGAGATGTGTCGTCGCTTGCGGAAACGCCCAGCCAAAAAACTCGGCCCCGATCATCGACGGCTCGCCCATCCAGCGCATAAGCGATTTTCGCGTGCCCTCTGTGATCTCGAACAGCGCCAAATCGCGGTGGCTGTTCCAGCTGGGTTTATCTAAACGCAGACGCCTGACAGAGTTCGTTGTAGATATCCCGATTGTATGATTTTGAGGAGACACCCCATGGACCGGTTCACGGGAAGTTGCCTTTGCGGCGACGTTCAAATTACTGCGCATGGACGCCCATATCGGGTCGGCATTTGTCACTGCCTCGATTGCCGCAAGCATCATGGGGCACTCGTTTCCGCTGCCGCAGTGTTCCCTCAGGATGCGGTTACAATCGAAGGCCAAACACGCGACTACGCTGGGAGGTTTTTCTGTCCACGTTGCGGCTCATCCGTTTTTGCACGTAGCGATGACGAAATCGAAGTGCACTTGGGATCGCTGGATGCTGCGGACCAACTCGTGCCAACTTACGAAACCTGGACCCATCGTCGCGCAACTTGGTTGCCTGTATTTGCGGAAACGAGACTATACGAACGAGGCCGTGAAACCGCAGATCGCTGTGAGGATTAGAAACCGCATCCTTTGATAATGCGATCATTCGACTAAAAGTACGGGATGGCAGCAAGGTTCCGCAATGTGGCTATCCAGTCTCCAAATTTCTGCGGGGGCAGAACCATATGGACCGTTGAAGGGCGGGGTGCAGACCTTCAAAGAGATTGGGATATCTGGACTATTTAATCCCGCTCTGATCCGCGTTCACATCTTCTGGATACCTATACCTTCTGTGCGCAGTTTTGTCTGGATCGCCTTTGCTATATCGCAGGCTTCTGCGGTGTCGCCATGCAGACAAACTGTATCAATACGGGTTGGGATATGTTTGCCGGTTTCGGTAATGATGGCACCGGCATTTATCATTTCGGCAACACGGTTTGCCGCATGATCAGCATTGTGGATGACAGCACCAGCCTGACTGCGGTCCACCAGTGTTGCGTCATCATTATACGCACGGTCAGCGAATATTTCACCGGCCCATGCGCATCTCAATTCCCGCGCGACGTGCTCCATTGCGGTGGAAGCCATGACCACAATCACAATGTCGGGCGCGATGTCCAATGCCGCCTCATAGCACAGTCGCGCCATTTCCGGATCTTCCGACGCCATATTCCCGAGCGCGCCATGCAGTTTGAAATGCCGGAGTGTGCCACCACTGGCCTGCGCCATTGCCTGTGCCGCGCCCAGTTGATAACGGATGCTGTTTTGCAAGCTGTCGGGTGACAAGGACATCCGTCTGCGACCAAAGCCCTGCAAGTCGGCAAACCCGGGGTGCGCGCCGATGCCGACACCTTTCCCGATGGCCATGCGCATGGTGTGTGCCATCACATCAGGGTCACCTGCATGAAACCCGCAGGCGATGTTGGCGGATGTGACGATATCCAGAAGGGCCGCGTCATTGCCCATAATCCAGTCGCCAAAGGATTCGCCCATATCTGCATTCAAATCGACGTAGCCAGTCATTTGTCATCTCCTTTTTCCGTGAGCTCCCGCCCCGCAGTCACACCACTAATCAATTGATATCCGAGAAGATCGTGAATATCACGCGGATCACGTATCAACGGCTGTCGTTGGCGTTTCAGATCGGCCACGATCTGGGCCGGTGTCAGCGCCGTTTCCAGCGCCTCTTCTATCGACACGAACCTGAATTGCAGCGGTGTTCCGGGGGCGGCTTGGGCAACGATTGGCAAATCTTGCGGCAGAACCGTTGCGATCCGCGGATAGCCCCCCGTGGTTTGGCATTCGGGCAACAAGACAAAGGGGTTGCCGCTCCCCGTCATCTGGATGTCGCCAGGCACCATGATTTCGGACAGAATACTCAGCTGGCCTTCGGCTGCAAAGGGTGCGCCGTCAAATTCCAGCTGAATGCCTTGGCGGTTGCCATGCGGGGTGCGGACAAACTGCGTGGCTTCAAATCGGGCGCGTTCGGTTTTTGAAAACCGGTCTGTTTGCGCACTGGGTGAAACCCGCACGATGCCGCCTGAAAAGCGATCCTGAACTGGCAGTTTAAGTCCGCCTGAATTGGCATTCGCATCGACGCCAATCGGTAATTCTGTGCCGGTTACAATCGCCTCGCCAATGCTCGCCGCGATATGGCTGGAACGACTGCCCAAGCGGGGGTCGGTGGCAAACCCGCCGCCAACATGCAGGTATCCATAAACCCCACTGCTGGCAGCACCTATGGTGATGCGCTGGCCTGCTTTGATTGATTGCACCGCGTTCCAGACCAAGGGCTGATCATCAACTGTGGCTTTCATCGGGGCACCGGTTAACGCAATCCGCGTGTCTTGGGATACCTCGAAAACGCCACCAAACCCCGCCATTTCCAGTGCCGCCAGATTTACATCCTGCCCCAACAGCGCCGCGCCCTCGGCCATTGCCAAACGGTCCGCTGCCCCGCCGCACGACAGGCCAAAGCTCATATAGCCCGCCCTGCCGAGGTCTTGGATGCTTAAGGCAGCTCCGGCCCGCATGATGATCAATCGGGCTGTCATCGGATTTCTTCCCAGACTGCACCACCGTCCCCGCTTGCATTCCCCGCACGAATATTGGCGTAGTTCTCTTCGTCAATCGCGTGAAAAATAACCTCGTCCCCTGGGCGCAATACGAATGGCTCGTCGCTCTCGGGGCGAAACCCTCGGAATTCCGACTGACCAATATGACGCCAACCGGTCGGGGTTTGGGCGGTGAACAAAACCAATTGGCGGATCGCAATAACCAGCGCTCCAATCGGCACCTTTGGCGTTAGACCCGACTGACGCGGGATATCCCATTGCGATGGCAACTGTCCAATATAGGGCTGGCCAGGCGCGAAACCGATGGTCAAAATGCGTAAACGCTGACCTGATATCTGCTCTATCGCTGCATCAGGCGACAGCCCTGCCAAATCTGCGGCCTCGGCCAGCTGCGGGCCAAATTCCCCGCCGTAAACAGTCGGGATGCGCCACAGTTTACGCTTTTGCGGCAGGGTCGAGTTGAACCAGTCTTCGATTTCCAGCAAGCTGTGTAGCGCCGCTGCCATCTGGGCATGGCTAATATGTTTGGGATCGAACCCGATATAAACCGAAGTCAGCGACGTCGAGGTTTCGTTGATCCCGTCCCAGCCTTCAGCCTCAAGCCTTGCCCGAAAGGCCAAAGCCGCCCGATTGGCAGGCTCTGTCAGCTGATCCGAAAAAGTGACCAGCATGCCGGATAGTCCGATATTTGAAAGACGCGGGAACATCGTTTCAGTGTTACGGGATTCGGCTGTGGTATCCACTATTTTTCAGGCTCCGTGCATGATTTCTTTGTATGGTTGATATAAAGTTGTCAACGCGAGGGCTAATCAGTCTTGCCCTTAGCAGGTTTCAGATCACCTCCATCGTTCAACATCTTCACCACAACATCGACCATCGGATGAGAGCGCTGCGCGTTCCAGGCCAGCGCAGCAGTCACCACCATCACACGTTCTTTTAACGGGCGGACAACCACATTTTCTGGCGCCAGTCGCTGCATTGAGGCGGGCACAAGCGCGAGGCCCTGCCCGCAGCTGACATAGGCGATTTGCGAGGCAACCGACCTGACCTCATGCAGGATACGCGGTGCAAATCCATGGATGCGGCAAACATTTGTCAACATGTCAAAATACACCGGACTAACCTTACGTGACGACATAACGAGAGGTTCACCGCTGAGGGATTGCAGGCGAATGCGGGGCTGTGCGGCCAACGGATGGGTGTTGGGCAGGGCCACGGCCAGCCGGTCCTCGGCCAAAGGGAGCGTTGCAATACCCGCGCCGATTTCGCCATCCAGACGCACGAACGCCAGATCCAGTTCACCACTTTCAAGGCAGGGAATGGCCTCGGCGCTGTCGATTTCACGCACAAAAACGGTAAGGTGGGGATGATGGGCGCGCAATTCTTCCAGCAAGGGCGGCACCGTTTCAAGCATCGCCGAGGTGATCGCACCGACATGCAGAACACCTGACTGCCCCGCGGCCACTTCGCGGACCGATTGTTCCAGTTGTTCAACTTGGCCTGCAAATTTACGCACCACGGGCAGAATAGCCGCCCCCGCAGCACTCAGCTGGGTGCCCTGACGGGACCGGTCAAACAGGACCAGCCCAAGGGATTGCTCAAGCGCTTTGATCTGCTGCGTCAAGGGCGGTTGCGACATGTTCAGTCGCTTGGCCGCCCGCCCAAAATGGCATTCTTCGGCCACGACAAGGAACATCCATAACTGCCGGATAGTGCGAAAATCAATCTTGGACATGCCTGACCTCTTCTTTGAGTATTGATACAAAAAACATATCACGCTTATCCAGATTTAGAAATATACATATCAGACATCATGTGAAATTCTTTGCACAGATTACAAAGAACGGAACAGCAATGGCTCAAAACACACCACTTAACCGCTTGTCCGCGCTCGACACCAACACCGTATCGGATGCGCTGGATTTCCTTGGCCTCTCTGGCGCGACTTTCGGCATCCTCCCCCTTTGGGGCTGCCCTAAAATCGTCGGGCGGGCAAGCACCATCCAGCTTGGCCCCAAGGCCGATACCGCGCCAGCCGTGCATCTGATTTCGCCGGTGATTGATGCCGTTAAGGCCGATGATCGGGTGCTGGTTATTGCGGGGGGTGTCGGCGGGATTTCCTGCTGGGGGGATATTTTGGCCAATGCTGCCACGGCACGGGGTGTTCGGGGCTCGGTGATCGACGGGCTAAGCCGCGATATCGAGGGCAGCGAATCCATTGGTTATCCGGTTTATGGCAAGGGTCTGACCATGATCAGCGCCCGTAACCGAGTGGTCCAGATTGCCTCGGGCGGGGCGGTGCAAATGGCGGGTGTCACGGTCAACGAGGATGATTTTATCATCGCGGACCGGTGCGGCAGTGTTTTCATTCCCGCAAGTCGTATTGACGAGGTTCTGCACCTTGGGGAACGCATTGCCAAGCGCCAGGACGGTATGGTTACGGCTGTGCGCGCGGGCCGCGCTGTTGCGGCTGTCATGCACGACAAAGAATTTGAAGCCATCCGCCAAAGCTGATGCCACGCAGGAGATAGATATGTCCGATACACCGACCAAACAAACCCTTGATGACAGCGCGCTTGTTGCATTGTTCCAAGGGCTGGATACCCCTGCCGTTTCCGATGCCATGGACAAGCTGGGCCTGCATGGTCAGGCCATGGGGATCATGCCGCTGGACAATTACACACAGCCCGTCATTGGCCCCGCCTTCACGGTGAAATACGTGCCGGCAACCAATCCGGCGGGAACGGTTGGCGATTTTATCGACGATGTGGCAGTGGGTGATATCGTCATCATCGACAATGACGGACGCACCGATTGCACCGTCTGGGGCGATATCATGACCCAGTATTCGGGCCTGCGCGGCATTGCTGGAACGGTGATTGATGGTGTGTGCCGCGATGTGACCAAAGCGCTTGGCGACGGCTATCCGATGTTCACCGCAGGGCGCTTCATGCGCACCGGCAAAGACCGCGTTCAGGTCGAGGCCATCAACACCACAGTGGCCATCGGGGCCGTTCGGGTTGCCTCGCGCGACATTGTTATCGCCGATGCCAACGGCGTGGTTATCGTGCCACGCCATCGCGCCGAAGAGGTGGCGAAAACCGCGCATCAGATCGAGACCATCGAGCAGGCGATCCGCGACCGGATTGCAGCAGGTGACACGATCCGTAAGGCCCGCGCCGCGTTGAATTATCACACTTTGCAAAGAAAGGTGGGACCATGAGCGCCTATAGCGAGGACTTCCTCGCCCACGCCTGCAAATTGGGCACCGCAACCCTGTTCGAGGCCTCAGGCATTGCCACCACAGCCGTGGATTATCACATCCGCCCTGTCTGGGTCGGGGCCTGTGTTGCCGGGCCTGCCTATCCGGTGGAATGCGCGCCGGGCGACAATCTTGGTATTCAGATCGCGCTTGAACGCGCCCCGCGCGGGTCGGTTCTGGTGGTTGATGCCAAAGGGTTTATCGCGGGGTATTGGGGCGAGGTTCTGACCGTTAATGCGCAGGCGGTCGGCATTGCAGGGCTGGTGATTGACGGCGGTGTACGCGACACGGCGGCCTTGGCTGAACGCCGGTTTTCCGTGTTTTCACGCGGGGTTTCGGTGAAAGGCACCATCAAGGCCAGCGTGCCTTCGGTCGGTCGCCCGATTAGCCTGACAGGCACGCCGGTCGCTTTGGGTGATCTGGTGGTGGCGGACGGTGACGGGGTGGTGGTCATTCCCGCCGATCATGCCGCAGCAACGGTTCACAACGGCCAACAACGCCTCGAGAAAGAAGAAGTGATGATGGCAAAGCTGGCGGCGGGTGGCAATACGCTTGACCTGATGGGGCTTTCACACTGGAGGGATCAGGTATGAGCGCACATGCCCCCCGATTGAACCGGTTTTTGGCAGCGGCAAAACCATCGGCCACTTACGGCGTGATGGCGTGCGTCGCGGCCAAGTGGGCCGAGGGCGCGCAAGTGATTTCGCTCTGCGCCGGGGAGCCGGATTTTGACACACCCGCGCATATCGCCGAGGCGGGTGTAGAGGCCATCCGGTCCGGCCAAACGCGATATACACCCGTTGCCGGCATTCGCCCGTTGCGCGAAGCCATCGCTGCAAAGTTCCAGCGCGAAAATAATATGGAGGTGGATTGGCGCAACACCATCGTGTGTTCGGGCGGCAAGCAGGTGATCTTTAACGCGCTGGCAGCCACGATGGATGAGGGTGACGAGGTGATTATCCCCGCCCCCTATTGGGTCAGCTATCCCGAGATTGTTCAGCTCTGCGGCGGGGTGGCGGTTCCCGTTTCTTGCCCTACGGCATCCGGTTTCAAAATGACCGCTGATATGTTGCAAGCCGCCATTACTGAACGCACAAAATGGCTGATCCTGAATTCACCGTCCAACCCGACCGGCGCGGTTTACAACCGTGCAGAACTGGCCGCGTTGGCCGAGGTTTTGTTGGCGCACCCCAACATACTGATCCTGTCTGACGACATCTATGAGCACCTGATCTTTGACGGGCACGCGTTCCATACGTTGGCCGAGGTCGAACCCCGCCTGAATGACCGCATTTTGACGATGAACGGCGTGTCCAAAGCCTATGCGATGACCGGTTGGCGGATCGGCTATGGCACTGGGCCATCCTGGCTGATTGCCGCCATCGAGAAGCTTCAGGGCCAGCAAACCTCGGGCGCCTGCTCGATCTCGCAACATGCGGCGCTTGCGGCCCTAAACGGCCCGCAAGATTTCATCGCCAAGACACGCGCCGTGTTTCAACGCCGCCGTGATATGGTGGTGCAAATGCTAAATCAGGCGACGGGTCTGGAATGCCCAACCCCACAAGGTGCGTTTTATGTATTTCCGTCTTGCAAAGGGTTGCTTGGCAAAACCTCATCCGGCGGCAAACTGCTGGAAACGGACGAAGACGTGGTGACGGCATTGCTGGATGAGGCTGGCGTGGCCGCTGTGCACGGCAGCGCCTTTGGTATGGGGCAGCATTTGCGTGTGGCCTATGCACTTGATGACGCCTCATTGCGCAAGGCCTGCGAGGCAATCGGCATTTTTTGCGCCAAAACAACGTAATTCTTTTAGATCAGGACACAGCAAATGGCATCAGAATTCCAACACAGGTTCCACAAAATCATCATTGATGATGTGCCGCTGCGCATTGCGGCGATTGCGCGAGAGGGGCATCTAGCGCCGATCATGTTTCTGCATGGCTTTGGCTCCACCAAAGAGGATTATGCAGACATCGTGCGCCACCCCGCCTTTGAAGGCCACCCCTTCCTTGCCTATGATGCACCGGGCTGTGGGGAAACGCATTGTGCTGATCTTTCAAAAATTTCGATCCCGTTCTTGGTAAAAACCGCACTGGCGATGCTTGAGGCATCAGGCATTGAGAAATTCCATCTGGTCGGCCATTCGATGGGCGGCCTAACAGCCCTGATGCTGGCCGATGCCCACCCTGACCGCATCCTGAGCTTCACCGATATCGAGGGTAACATTGCATCTGAGGACTGCTTTCTTAGCCGCCAGATCGTGGCCCATTCAAACCCCGATGCCGATGCCTTTATGGATGCTTTTGTCACACGCACCGCAAACCTGCCCGCCTTTGCAAGCGCGCTTTATGCCGCCAGTCTGCGTCACAAAATCCGCGCAGGGGCTGTTCGGCCAATATTTACCTCAATGGTGGATCTGTCAGATAATGGTGACCTGATGCAGAGGCTCCTGAACCTGCCAGCCCCGAAAATGTTCATGTATGGAGATCAGAATGCATCCCTTAGCTATCTGGACCATATCGAGACATCAGGGGTCCACCGTTGTGAGATCCCGCAAAGCGGCCACTTCCCGATGTATTCAAACCCGCCGGTAATGTGGCAAGAGATTGCAGATTTCATTGGGGATGTCTGACTGAATAGATTGCCCAAGTGTATATGCTGATTGAAATTGCGGTGACCTTTGCCAATGACTGCTTTTGCCGGTGGGTTCAACTGGTGGCCGCAACACCCGATAAAACAAGCATTATTGGTTGCTTCATTTATCAGCAATATCACCAAGCAACCGTTCAAACATCGCATCGCAGTCTGCCAATTGTGAAAGCTCGATATACTCGTCAGGTTTGTGGCCTTGCCCTTCCATCGAACCCGGGCCGCACACAACTGTTGGAACCGCCAAATGTTCGGAAAAATAACCGGCCTCGGTGCCAAATGATACCTTGGTGATATCGGCCACCTGTGCCAGTTTCCGAGCATGCGACACGATTTCATCGTTAACATCCGTATCAAGCGCGGGATACGCGTTAAGTTGCAGCACATCAATTTTAGCAGACGAAAATTGCGCCTGTTGTGCCGCACAGACCTTTTGCGCAACCGCCAGAATACGGGCGAGCATCTGGTCCGGATTATCTGTGGCCAGATGGCGAAACTCGAAATCAATAACCGCCCTTTGGGGCACGATATTCAGCGCCATTCCACCCGACAGTTTGCCGACGTGAATTGTTGAATATGGCACGCTATAGTCATGGTCCTGCGCCCCGTTTTGCGCATAGTCGTTTTGCAAACCCCGCAGCTCTGTTACAAAGTCGCATGCCAAATGTAGCGCATTCAGAAATTTTGGCGCCATGGCGGAATGGCCACCCGTCCCATGGCAAGTCGCGCGCAATGCGGCCTTGCCTTTGTGCCCGATTGCCACCTGCATCGAGGTTGGCTCGCCAACAAAACAACAGCGCGGCACGCCAATTGTATCTTCAACACGATTGATCATGGATTTGATGCCGACACAGCCGATTTCCTCGTCATAGGAGAACGCGATTTTTAGCGGTTCCGTCAGATCAACATGGCTTGCACGATCCGCCAATGCCATGACCGACGCCAGATAACCCTTCATATCCGTAGTGCCGCGCCCGTAGGCTTTGCCGTTCGTCACCGTCATTTTAAAGGGGTCCGTTGTCCAGTTCTGACCTGTAGTTGGCACCACGTCGGTATGGCCAGACAGCATTACGCCAGCCCTGTCCGATGGGCCAATGCGGGCAAATAATCCGGCTTTCTGACCTGTCTGGTCAGGAATGCGATGCGTTTCAAAACCGCGTGTTTTCAGGTAGTCCTGAATGTAATCAATAATCGCCA
>JAFLKA010000235.1 GCA_022712735.1 Marinosulfonomonas sp.
TGCCGAAGAAGGTATGACGATGATCTGTGTGACCCACGAGATGGGCTTTGCCCGTCAGGTGGCGAACCGCGTGATCTTTATGGATGAAGGTCAGATCGTTGAGCAGAATGAGCCGGAAGAGTTCTTTAACAATCCGAAATCCGAGCGGACCAAATTGTTCCTGAGCCAGATTCTGGGCCACTAAAAACACCCTATAGAATTGAAAAAGCCCCGTGCAAATTGCACGGGGCTTTTTCGTATTTTGGGCTATATGAAAACCATATGAATCACATATGAATTACATATGACTCTTTTCGGGTGACTATTTCAGCCCATCCAGCGTCTTTTTCAGCTTTTCCATCATCTCGTCGATATGTGATTTTTCGGAAATGAACATCGGCGACAGGATGCCGGTGTTGCCGGTGAATTTCACATGCATCCCGTTCCAGAACAGATCAATCTGGGCTTGCCCGCCTTTGTCATGCAGCTCGACCCCGGCCGCCATACCGATGCCGCGGATGTCTTTGACCATCGGGTGATCCTTAAGCTGGAAAACCGCATCCAAAAAATAGGGTGACATTTCGGCGGCACGATCAAACAGTCCCTCGTCTTGATAAATCGCAAGCGAGGCGAGACCAGCGGCACAGGCTGCGGGGTGGCCCGAATATGTGTAGCCGTGGAAAAATTCAATCGCGCCTGGCGCAGTTTTATCGGTGATCACATCATGCACGCGGTCCGATGTCGCCACAGCCCCCATCGGGATCGATCCGTTGGTCAGCGCCTTGGCCATGGTCATGATGTCGGGCGTCACCCCAAAAGTGTCCGCCGCGAAGGTGCCGCCGATGCGGCCAAAGCCGGTGATCACCTCGTCAAACACCAGCAGGATTCCGTTGGCGTCACAAATCTCGCGCAGGCGTTCCAGATAGCCGACAGGCGGCGCAAGGATGCCGGTGGAACCCGCAACAGGTTCGACAAAACAGGCCGCGATGGTCTCGCCACCGTAAGTGTCGCACATGCGTTGCAGATCATCGGCCAGCTCGGCCCCGCCTCGCGTCGGCTGGCCCCGCACCATCAATTCATCCGCATTCCACGTGTGGCGCATCATCGCCACGTTGGGTATCACCGACTGGAACGTCTTGCGGTTGTTCACCAGACCCGCCAGTGACACGCCGCCGATGTTCACACCGTGATAGGCCCGTTCACGCGACACAAACCGCGTGCGGCTTTCGCCCATCGCCGAATGATAGGCCATGACCATTTTCAGGGCTGTATCGATTGCCTCGGAGCCTGAATTGACAAAGAAAACGTGGTTAAAGGTTTCGGGCAACAGCCGCGAGAGTTGTTCCGCCAAGGCAAACGATAGCGGGTGGGCCGACCCGAACGGCGCGACATAGGTCATTTCCTGCATCACCTGATGCACGGCCTCGATGATTTTCGGATGACAATGGCCAGCTGGGCTGCAGAACAGGCCCGAGGATGCGTCAATCACCGTGCCCCCCTTGTGGTCGGTCATGTAAACGCCTTTGGCCTGCGTGATGATGCGCGGGTCTTCTTTGAAGCCTTTGTTATCGGTGAACGGCAGCCAGTATTGTTCGAGCGAGTTTGTTTTCACGTCAAAAGCCATGATGTGGTTCCTTGGGTAATTTTGGCGGGCAATTATGATGGGGTTTGGCGCGCTATGCGGCCGAATTCTAATTTGACATTAGGAGCGGGGTGTGAATTCCATAGGGCCAGTTCAATATGTAATATATATCCAGATCGGGATGCTATGCCCCTCGCCGAAGACACCTTTTTCCTTGATCCGAATTTTCAAGGCAGCCTGCAAAGCCAGATCCGGCAGATCGTGGCGTCGGCAATTTTGGCCGGAAGGCTGCCAGTCGGAGAGAAGCTGCCCTCATCGCGCAAACTGGCCGAGCATCTGGGAATTTCGCGCATCACGGTGACGCTGGCCTATCACGAGTTGGTGGCGGATGATTACATCACGTCGGCCAGCCGGTCCGGCTATTTTGTGTCGGAAACAGCGCCAACCGCACGGCTCACCGCGATCAAGGGCGAGATGGTTCGTGATACGGTGAACTGGGGCCGCGCCATTCATCGGGATTTTGCCAGCGCCAAGACGGTGAAACGAACCTACAATTGGCGCAGTTATCCATACCCGTTTATGTATGGTCAGCCCGACCCCGAATTGTTCAATCAGGCCAGTTGGCGGTTATGTGCAACGCAGGCCTTGGGCAAAAAGGAATTTGACAGTCTGACCTCGGATTACGCCGAACAGGACGATCCCGAACTGATCAATTTCATTGTGCGCCATACCTTGCCACGGCGCGGAATTTTAGCGCGGCCAGAGCAAATACTGGTGACGGTTGGCGCACAAAATGCGCTGTGGATGGCGGCACAGCTGTTGCTGAACAAGGACCGCGCGGCGGCGTTTGAGAACCCCGGTTATCACGGCATCCGCGAAATTCTGCGCCACACCGGCTGCACCCGTTATCCGGTAGAAATAGATGATGGCGGTCTGCCACCTGATATGTTGCCCAAGGATATTAATGCGCTGTTTATTACGCCCAGCCACCAATGCCCGACCACCACGACCATGCCGATGGCACGGCGTCACGAGCTGCTGCGGCTGGCAAACGAGCGGGATTTTCTGATCATCGAGGATGACTATGAATTCGAAATGAGTTTCCTCAAGGCGCCGTCGCCCGCGTTAAAATCACTGGATAAAGACGGGCGGGTGATTTACGTCGGCAGTTTTTCCAAATCGTTATTTCCGGGTCTGCGGCTGGGATATCTGGTGGGGTCCGAGCCGTTCATCCGGCAGGCCCGTGCGCTGCGGCTGGCGTGCTTGCGCCACCCGCCCGGGTATATGCAGCGCACCACGGCATATTTTCTGGGGCTTGGGCATTACGATGCAATGATCAAACGGATGCGTACGGTTTACCATAAGCGTCGGCAGGTTACGGCCGAAGCCTTGGCCCAGACCGAGATGAAAGTGGCGGGCAGCGCATCGTTTGGCGGGTCGGGTTTCTGGCTGGAAGCGCCAGTGCATGTGGACACCGAGGTGTTGCAGCAGCGGTTGGCGGAAAACGGGGTATTGATCGAGGCAGGGCATCCGTTTTTTGATGGCGATGCCGCCCCGCGCAATTTTTTCCGGCTGGCGTATTCGTCGATTTCAGCTGATAAAATACCCGAAGGGATCAGGCGGATTTCGCAGGCGATAAAGGATTACTGAATATGAGGGATCAAGATGCTAATTGCGCAAATCAGTGACACGCATATCGCGGGGCCGGGCCTGAAAACCTATGGCATTGCACCGATGGCAGAAAATCTGGCGCGGTGCGTTGAGAGCATAAATGCCCAACCGATGGCGCCTGATCTGGTGTTGTTGTCGGGTGATGTGACCAATGATTTTTCCCATGACGAGGCGATGCGGGCCGCGGATATATTGGCCGCACTGAACTGCCCATACTATCTGGTTCCGGGCAACCATGATGACCGCGACGTGCTGTGGGATGTGTTCGGTGGCGTGGCGATCCCGTCCAGAGCGGATGGATTTATCAACTATGTGATCAACGACGGGCCGGTGCGGATCATTGTGCTGGATAGCCTGTCGCAGGGGGAGGCCGGCGGCATGATTTGCGATGTGCGGGCGGCATGGTTGCGCGATTGTCTGGCGCAGGGCGGCATGCGGCCAACGGTTATATTCACGCATCATCCGCCGCTAAAATGCGGTGTGCCCGAAACCGATGAAAACGGGTTTGCAGGGGCGGAAATGCTGGGGGATATTGTGGCGGATTACCCGAATATCGAGCGTATTCTGTGCGGTCATATCCACCTGTTGACCCATGCGCGATGGTGCGGAACGGTTGTGAGCACCGCGCCCAGTATGGGAATGCAGTTAACGCTGGATTTAACCCAAGCCGAGCTATCAAGGTTTCTGTTAACCGGTCCGGCATATTTGCTGCATCACTGGACGCCGGAAAACATGCTGATCACCCATGCGGTTCAGGTGGACGGATATGGCGAGCCGCATGATTTTGCACAGATCTAGTCGGTTAAATCGCGCGGCACGATGAAGGCCTCAACACGGCCGCTGTGACGCTTGATATCTGCCCAGCTTTCGACGTCAAAGTCGATCACGGTTGTTGCAGCCGACGGGTATTGGGCGAATTTTGGATGGTCAGGGGGCGAATTTACCAATGCGGCGGCCAACATTGCCGTTCCGGGGTTATGCCCTATCAACATGACAGAACGTGCCCTGCTCCCCTGCAAGATGGTCAGCATCCGGTCGGGAGAGGCAAGGTAAAGCGCGGATGTAAATTGTACTTCGGTGTTTTGATTGCAGTGTTTGGCGATATGCGCCCATGTTTCCGAGGTGCGCCGTGCGGTCGAGGAAAACACGGTTTCGGGGCAATAACGGTTTTGCGCCATCCACGCGCCGATGGCTTTGGCAGCTGTATTGCCACGGGCGTTCAGCGCACGATCATGGTCATCCACTGTTGGGTCATCCCAACTGGATTTAGCGTGGCGTGTCAGGATCAGGCGTAGGGTCATCAGGATTAAAGGCTGCCATGTGAAATGCGGATTGTTGGGGCAATCTGCCATAATTCTGCCCTGCAGGGCAAGCGTTTCGCACTAAACAACCTGTTTCCATGCAGGCGTGCCCCGCAGGTGTGGATATGTGGGATTTGCAGCGAGCAACGTCGTATTCACCGGCTAATGCATTTATAGGGCAGGCGGTGCGGCAGGGCTGTTCGCAGCCGATGCACGGATTTTCACCTGTTGGCGGCAAATCCATGCGCACGGGCAGGGCGATGGCTGCGCGATAGGATATGAATAGCCCCGCGTGGTCATGCACCAACAGGCCAACAGGGGAAATCCACGCCCGCCCGCTGTGTTGTGCCCAGTCAATAAAGGGGGCGTAGGGTGGTCCGTCTGACGGGAAAATGGCCTGTGCGTTTTGGGTTTTGACCCACGCGGCAAGCACGCGCTTTGACCAGCGATCAAGCGGATCGGCGTTGCCATCATTATATTCGGGTGTGGCGGTAAAACCTGGCCAGAACCCCGGCTCGAACGGGCCAAGCAACAGCAGGGTTTTGGTACCGTCTGGAACGGCGTTTTGCGGGATCGGGTGGAACGCCCCGAAGATATCCAGATGCAACGTGCGCAAGGATGATTGCAGCGCGCCGTAACTCATTTTCTAAAGAACGGCAGCGCCAGTATCCACGCAAGATTCGAGGGGCGGTCATCCTGCCATTGCAGCCCGATGGTCATGTCATCGTGGCCCTTTTTAGGTTGCGCAATGTAGGTGCCGAACATCCGGTCCCAGATTGACAGGGAAAAGCCGTAGTTGCTGTCATGCTCGCTACGCAGGTCGGAATGATGCACGCGGTGCATATCGGGCGTGACCAGAACAAGACGCACGATGCTGTCCAGCGCAAGCGGCAGTTTGATATTGGCGTGGTTGAACATGGCGGTGCTGTTCAGGATGATTTCAAACAGGATCACCGCAAACCCAGCGGGGCCGAGCAGGTAAACCAGCCCGATTTTCAGCAGCATCGACAGGGCGATTTCAACGGGGTGAAACCGGATGGCGGTGGTCACATCAATATCGCGGTCGGCGTGGTGCACACGGTGCAATCGCCACAGGATCGGGATTTTATGGGTGATCAGGTGTTGCAGCCAGATGGCAAAATCCAG
Organism: Marinosulfonomonas sp.; assembly: GCA_022712735.1. The sequence goes on from JAFLKA010000235.1 coordinate 5,680, forward strand.
AAACAGGATGGTCAGCAATATTTCCAGCCACGCGGGCCAGCCAACGTAGTTAAACAGCCCCCAGCCCAGCCGCTGCGCGTCATAGGCAGCGCCAACAGCCAGCAGCGGCAGCACCACCGGCACGACATAGGCCATCGCGCGCAGGGCGACGGAATCAATGACAATCAGCGCCCAGTTGGTGACCCAGCGCCGCTGTCGCGTTTCGGTGCGGATACGGCGCGGCACCAGTGTTTCGACCGTTGCAAGGATCAGGAACAGGCCGATAAAAATGCCCAGACGGATGTATGTTTCATTTTCCATGCGGGTAGGGATAGCGTGCAGGGGCGACGGGTGCAAACCCCCGTTGTGCACATTTGCGTTAGCGGCTTATTCGGGCAGCCTGATCCAGTGGCCGGGCATGTCGGTATTGGCAAAGGTCAGCTCGGTCGCGGTGCAGCGGTATTTGGCCTCGCCGCTGTTGAACAGGCGATTGGTCGCGTCCAGGTCAACATCAATCAGTTCGCCGCCATAAATTGCCGTGGCTGTGTGGCCATAGGATTTGGCGGAATAAACGATGACGTCGTCATATGAGGAAATATCGTAGATTATCTCGCCGTCCATCGTTATCGAAAACGGGTCTTCGCCTTCCAGTTCGATGTGGAACGCCAAGTTATTTATGCTGATCGTTGCCTCGCTGAATATAGTGATATTCATCCGGACACTTCCGTCGGCCTGAACATCATTCATGTTTGTCTGCTCCCAATAGGTATTGGCAACCTGCTCAATATCCGCGCGCCATTGGCCAGTGATACAGCCGTCAATACCCGAGGCCTGAGCCGATGTGAGCAGGGAGACGGCAAGCAGCGCAGGCATAAAAAGGTACTTAAATATCATTGCGTTACCCCTATTTGGCACGGATCAGAGAGCCCGCCCCGTGGTCTGTGTAAAGCTCCAGCAAGCAGGCATTCGGCGCACGGCCATCCAGAATAACCACGCCCCGCACCCCGCCTTTGATCGCGGCCAAGGCGGTTTCGGTTTTCGGGATCATGCCGCCTGCGATGGTACCATCCTTGGTCAGTGCATGGATCTGTTTCGGGGTCAGTTCGGTCAGAACCTCGCCTGATGCGCCCTTTACGCCCGCAACATCGGTCAGTAGCAACAGCCGGTCCGCCTTTAGGGCTGTGGCGATTGCACCCGCCGCCGTGTCGCCATTAACGTTATAGGTTTCGCCGTTTTGGCCTGCGCCAAGCGGGGCAATCACAGGGATGGTGTCGGCATCAAACAGGGTGTGGAGCACGGATGCGTCCATTTTTATCGGGGTGCCGACGAACCCCAGATCGGGGCTGGTTTGCTCGCAAATCATCAGGTTGGCGTCTTTGCCCGACAGGCCAACGGCCTTGCCGCCCTGCGCATTGATCGCCTGCACGATGCGTTTGTTAACACGGCCCGACAGCACCATTTCCACCACCTCGACGGTGGCAGCATCAGTCACGCGTTTGCCATCGACAAATTCGGATTTGATATCCAGCTTGGCCAGCATGTCATTGATCATCGGCCCACCACCATGCACGATCACCGGGTTCACCCCGACCTGTTGCATCAGAACGATGTCGCGGGCAAAGCTGTCCATGTCATCATCATTTCCCATCGCGTTGCCGCCAAATTTTACCACGACCGTTGCCCCGTCATAGCGCTGCAGCAACGGCAAAGCGTTCGAGAGGGTGCGAGCGGTGGCGGTGCGATCACGGTGCATGGCGTCTTGATTTTTCATCTTCGGTTCCTCGTTCCCTACCCTGTTAATCGCTTGCGCAAGCTGTGCCAAGGGTTGTGCCAATTGGATTGTGTTTTGCCCATCATCGGCCTAGGTTCTGGGCAAGCAATGATCGGGGGTTGAAATGGCCAAAACTAAGCGACGCAAAACCATGTTGTTGACGGGAGCCAGCCGCGGAATTGGCCATGCGACAGTGCAGTATTTCAGCGCCAAGGGTTGGCGGGTGATCACCTGTTCGCGCAACCCGTTCCCCGACGAATGCCCGTGGGGTGGTGGGCAGGATAACCATGTCGAGATTGATCTGGCCGACCCGCGCAAAACCATCGAGGCCATCGAGGTGATTCGCGAAAAGCTGGGTGGGAAACTGGATGCGTTGGTGAATAACGCAGGCATTTCCCCCAAGGGACCAAATGGCGAGCGACTGAATACGATTGATACCGATCTGATGTCGTGGGGCCATGTGTTCCACGTTAATTTCTTTGCCCCTGTCGTTTTGGCGCGTGGATTGAAGGATGAATTGGCCGCTGCCAAAGGGTCCGTGGTGAATGTGACCTCGATCGCCGGATCACGGGTGCATCCGTTTGCGGGCGCCGCCTATGCCACATCCAAGGCGGCATTGGCGGCGCTGACCCGCGAAATGGCGCATGATTTCGGACCGATGGGGGTGCGGGTGAACGCGATTGCACCGGGCGAGGTGGAAACATCTATTCTGAGCGAAGGCACCGACAAGATCGTGGATCAGCTGCCAATGCGCCGGTTGGGGCAACCCGAAGAGGTGGCGGCGGCGATCTATTTCCTGTGTTCGGATGCATCATCCTACATTTCAGGCACCGAGATCGAAGTGAACGGGGCGCAACACGTTTAGTGCGCTTTGCATACAATCGAATGAATAGTGGATCGGAATTCGCCCACTCTTGGGGTGAATTCTGATTCCGTAAAATGCAAATTGCACGTGGCTGCTAAACGAGGTCCGCGATGATTGTGCGCAGAATGTCGATGCCTTCGCCTTTTTCCGACGATGTCAGGATCAGTTCCGGATAGGCAGCGGGGTGTTTTGTCACCGCCTCGCGCACTTGTTTCAACACGGCGGCGCGGTCTTTGTCTTTTACCTTGTCGGCCTTGGTCAACACCACTTGAAACGTGACGGCGGCGCGATCCAGTAGCGTTAGAATTTCCTCGTCCACCGTTTTCACCCCGTGACGTGCATCAATCAGCACGAAAGCACGGCGCAGGGTTTGGCGGCCAGACAGATAGGATTTCAGCAATCGCTGCCATTTTTCCACTACGGGGATCGGCGCATTGGCGTAACCATAGCCGGGAAGATCGACCAGAAACGGGCCGTTCAGGGTGGTGAAATAGTTGATTTCCTGCGTGCGGCCCGGGGTATTTGACGCCCGCGCCAGACCTTTGCGCCCCGTCAGGGCGTTGATCAGCGTTGATTTCCCGACGTTGGAGCGGCCTGCAAAGCAAACCTCGAGCCGGTCGGCAGGGGGTAGGCCATCCATCGCCACAACGCCTTTTAGAAACTCGGTGTTGCCTGCAAACAGCTTGCGGCCGCGTTCCTTGGCATCAAAGTCCGGTTCTTCGGCAATAGAGAAAGGGATTTCCATTACAGCACCTCGATCCTGTCGCTGATTGTGATCTGGCCGGATGTGACAACAACGCCATAAACGCCGAATTGTTGGTGGCCCCAATTGTCTTGTAACACGCCCAGCGTGTCTGCATCGCGTTGCCCTGTGTTGGGGTTCACTGTGGTGGCCATGCAGCGGGTAATGCGCTCCTTGATATCAAGCACGGCCCCGCCGATGCGCACACGTTTGCCGACCCAGTTAAATTCTTCCCAAGGTTCCAGCCCGTCAAACCACAGGTTGCCGCGCCAGCGCAGTGGCGAGGGCTCGTAACCCAGTTTTTTGCCAATCGCGTTGTTGGTTGCGTGGCTGTTTATGCTGATCGAGGGGAAATCTGAATCGGTCATGCCTTGGGTGGTCGAACGGATGATACCGGCAGATGCGGCACGGTCTTTGGGCATTATGGGCTGGACCCAAGCCAGAAATCTGTCGCTGTCGGTGTCCGGATTAAAGGTGATTTTCGGCAAATCGGGGTGCGCCAGCGTGATGGTTCGCATTGCCTCGTCCAGCGTGGCGCGAATGGCCATCAGCGATGGTGCCTTGGCCCCGCGTGAAAAATTGGCGCAGCGCACCCAGTTGGTGCCATCGAGTTTGGCGGCCTCATGGGGGACAGCCCAAACGCGATCCCACGGCAGGGTTTTGCCAGCGGTCAAATCGGCAGTTTTTAATGCCTCGACCCCATGCGCCTTGATCGGGTGGCGCCAGATATGGGTGAGGGTCCCGGTCACTTATCGCCCTTCATCTTTTTCTTGAAGCTTTCCCGAATGTTGCCAAACACGTCGGGTTTTGCCCCTTGAGAGCGCATGATTGAATATTGCTGGATGAAGGTGATCGTGTTGTTGGTGATCCAGTAGAGCACCAGACCCGATGCGAAACTGCCCAGCATGAACATGAACACCCACGGCATCCAGGCAAAGATCATTTTTTGCGTAGGATCGGTCGGTGTCGGGTTCAGTTTTTGCTGTAGCCACATGGAAATACCCAGAAGGATCGGCATCACGCCCAGTGATATGATCGCGATCATCGAGCCGGGTTCGGGGGCTGCGAATGGCAGCAGGCCAAACAGATTCAGGATCGAGGAGGGGTCAGGTGCGGAAAGATCGTGGATCCAGCCGATGAATGGGGCGTGGCGCAACTCAAGCGTGACAAAGATCACTTTATAGAGCGAAAAGAAGATCGGGATTTGCATCAGGATCGGCAAACAACCGGCGGCGGGGTTTACCTTTTCCTTTTTATACAGCGCCATCATTTCTTTTTGCATTTTCTGCTTGTCGTCGCCGCAACGCTCTTTTAGCGCTTCCATTTCGGGCTGAAGCGTTTTCATTTTGGCCATCGAAACGTAGGATTTATAGGCCAGCGGCAGCAGGGCGGCCTTGATGATGATGGTCAGGGCGATGATGGAAAAACCCATGTTGCCGATGAAACCGTTCAGCGTGTGCAGTAGCCAAAAGATTGGTTTGGTCAGGAAAAAGAACCAGCCCCAATCGATCGAATCCAGAAAGCCGGTGATGCCCCCTTTTTCCTCGTAGTCGCGGATGGTTTCCCATTCTTTCGCACCGGCAAACAGGCGGGTTTCGACGGTGGCGGTTGCACCGGGCTCGACTGTCTGGATCGGCATGCGGGCTTCGGTAGTGTAGATATCGCTACTGGGGATGTATTTGGCGACCGAAGTAAACTTTTGACCCTTGGCAGGGATGATGGATGTCATCCAGTTTTTGTCGGTAAAGCCAACCCAGCCCTCGTTTTCAACTGTGATCAAATCGGCGTTTGCGCCCTCGGCCTGAGCGAAGTCTAAATCCGGCATGTCGTCGTAATCGATTTCTTCCAATTCTCCATCCGACATCCGCACGACGCCCTCATGGAGGATGAAAAAGCCGACCGTGTCAGGTTCGCCATAACGCGCAACGATGCCATACGGGAACAGGCGGCGGGTGGCGTCGGAGGTGTTTTCAACCGATTGGCTGACCGAGAACAGGTAGTGTTCATCAATCGCGATTGTGCGCCGGAAAGTCAGGCCGCTGCCATTGTCCCATCGCAGGGTTACAGGGGTTTCGGTGGTCAGGGTTGTGCCCGCTTCTAGCGACCAAAGGGTGTTTGGGCCAGGCACAGCGCTAGCAGGCAGATCGCCTGCAGGGGCCCAGCCATAAATCGCGTAATAAGGTTGTTCTTTGCCGTAAGGTGACAGGAGCGTGACGAGTGGGGAATCATCATCGAGCGTTTCACGGTAGTTTTTAAGTTCAAGATCATCAATGCGCCCGCCAAGCAACGAGATCGAGCCGCCAAGTTTGACGGTATCAATCGTGACGCGCGGCGCTTTTTCCAGTGCTTCGGCGTGGGAATTGGTCGGCGCTATGGGGGCGGCGGTGCTGTTTTGGGCAACGACTGATGGGGGTGTGGCAACGCTTGTGCCATCAGCGTTTTGCGTGGTGGACGGCGGCAGGGTCAGGTCAACCGGCGGCGGCGCTGGTTGAAACCAGACGCTCCATACCAGCATCACGATACCGCTAAGCACTACTGCAAGAATTAGGTTCTTGTTTTGATCGTCCATTGTGGGACACCCTGTCACTGAAATTGGTCTCAGTGGTTCAACAGCGCAGGGGGGGAAAGGTCAAGCGGTTTTCCTGTATTTTAAGGCATTATGGCAAATGAATTTACCCTGCCTTGCGTCCGATTTTCGGTGTTTTGGCCAGTTTCTCGTGGTGTTTTTGCATCCATTCCAGCGTATCCTCGAACGGCATTGGCCGGGCCAGGCCGTAACCCTGAATGTGGCCGCACCCCAGTTGTGCCAGCATTGCGTGCTCGCCTACCGTTTCAACACCTTCGCCAAGGGTTTCCAGACCCAACTGTTCCGCCATCGTCAGAATTGCGGAAACCATGCGTTGCTGTTCGGGGTCTGTATCGACTTTCATGATGAAAGAGCGGTCAATTTTGATCCGGCCAACTGCAAACCGGCGGATATTGGCGATAGAGGCGTGGCCGGTGCCGAAATCATCCAGATCAATCGCACAGCCGAGCGTTGCCAGCCCCGCTATATTGCGGGTGATAATGTCATCGCCCATATCGGCGATAACGGTTTCGAGGACTTCAACGGTCAGGCGTTCGGGGGTCAGATCAAAGCGGTCCAGCTCCCAACGGATTTTATCAACCAGTTTCGGGTTTCGCAGCTCAGCACTTGAGAAATTCACCCCGACTTGTGGCACTGAAAACCCGCTTTCGTCCCATTTTTTCAGTGAAGTAAGGGATTGATACAGGATCACTTCGCTCAACCGTTCAAACAGGCCCGCCTGTTCAATTGCGGGCAGGAAATCACAGGGCGGGATTATGCCGCGTTCTGGATGGCTCCAGCGTGCCAGTGCCTCGAAACCGGTAACCTTGCCTGTGTCGGTCGAGACTTGCGGCTGGAACCAAGGCAGGATTTGCCCGTTTTCCAACGCCGCGCTGACCTCTTCTATCAGGTCATGCTGAACCTTGGCATGGTTTTGCATTTCGGCGGAATAGCCGCGGATTGCGCCGGGGCCGTTCAGGCGCGCCTCAAGCAGGGCGTGTTCTGCCGCCTCGAGCATGGTTTCGCCGGCAAGGGTCGGGGCGCGTGAACCAAGGCAAAATCCGACAGAGCAAGACACATAAACCGTGGCTGCATCAAGGCTGATAGGTTGGTTCACCGCGTCTTGCAGGCGGGCGGCCACCTGAATGAGTGATTCAAGATCGGCACGTCGGACGGGGGCCAGCGCGATTGCAAAAACCGCCCCGTCGAGACGGGAAATCACATCCTGATCGCGCAAAACACCGCGCATCTGGTCGGCGGTACGGTGCAGGATATCATTACATGCCTTATGGCCCAATCGGGAAACAAGACCGCTGTAATCATCCAGTTCAACCACCAGAGCAGCGGTGTTAAGCCCGCTGTGGCTGCAAGCCAGCATGAACTGCTCCAGCGCATTATCAATAGTTTCACGCTGCCCCAGACCATTCAGCCCGTTTTGCACAGGCATCTGCGGCGCAGGGCCAGCCCCGCCAAGAAGGGCAATAAACGCGGGCAACATCAGGGCAATACCGAGCAATGCGGTTTCCCCACCCAGCCAAAA
>JAFLKA010000532.1 GCA_022712735.1 Marinosulfonomonas sp.
CCGCCGGAATTATCCAGCAACAGCGTCTTGGTCCACACCCCCCATGTGGCGTAGAAATCAAACAACGTCCCGTCCTTGTCAAACAACACCGCTTCAATACGTGGCATCTGTGCGCTCCTACCCGTTTGCGCGCACCCTGCCCGCAGCCCATCACCTTGGCAACAAGAATTGACAGCCCAGCCTAACTGATTGACAGTGTTAACTATGGAAACAGACGATAAATACCACCTGCACCAATCATTGGGCTACCAGCTATCGCTCACCTCACGCCTGCAAGAACGCCGGTTCGAGGAGCAGTTGAAAACCCTTGGCCTGACGCGGATCACATGGTGCATCCTGCTCGCGGTCGAGGTCGAGCAAATGGTCAACCCATCCGACATCGCTGCCTTCGTCGGCATTGATCGCACCGCAACATCGCGCGCCCTGCGTCAAATGGAACCGGCGGGTATGGTCATGCGCGGTGCGGGCAAACTCGACGGGCGCACCACCGCCGTTGCCCTGACGGACACGGGGCGCGACTTGCATCATCTCGCCACCCCGATGGCCCGCAATAACGCACGCCACTGGCAGGAAAAGCTGAGCAAACCCGAAACCGAAGAACTCTGCCGTCTGATGGGGAAACTGCGCATGGGCGAAGACGCCGCGTTGAAGCGTTTGTGACATGGCCAAGCACATAAAATACAGTGACCGCATATTGATTGCCCACCCGATTGAGGATGTCTTTGGTTTAATTATGGATATAAACCGCGCCCGGGAATGGGATAAATCCGTTCTGGGTGTTGAAATCATCAAAAAAGGGCCGTGGAATGAGCGCGCCAAGGCAATATGGCATCTGAAATTCGGCAAGGAAGCGCTGGAGTTGATCGAGACTGTGACCGGATTCACGCGCCCCGATCTCATCGCCAGCACATTTGAAATCACCCGTTTCCTGCCGCCGACACCACAGCAAATCGAGGATCGAAAGCTGCCCAATATCAACCACGAATTCGAATTGGCCGAGGAATTCGCGGGTATGTTTGGCAAAAGCCCCGTAACCGGAAACTCAAAGATGGAACTGCTTGCGGGCGGGGGTAATGAAACAGCTCTACAAATATCCTTCGAGATATCTCTAGGGGGCTATAGTGCCATCATGGCCCGCATATCAGGACTCTTTCGGCGCAAGCCTCTGAAAAGGATTTTGAAGAACATTAAAACCGTGGCAGAAGCCGCATCGGAAAACGGCAATGGGTAAATTCCGCTCCTACCGCAATCGCCCCGTGCATCTTGGTCCCTATCCGCTGGAGAAACTGCGGCGGGTGGCACATGCAGAATCCCTTGATGCGTTACCTGCGCAAGTGGGCTTGTCCTTCCAGCGCGTGGATGATCCGACCAGCATCATCAACGCGATGCAGGACTATCAGGCGATGCTGGACGCAACGCGTGACGGGTTGGTCAAACGGGAACGCGCCACCATACCAGATGATTTAACGGAACGCGCCAATCATCTGAAATCATTTGGATATTTCTGTGATGCTGCAATGGTCGGGATTTGTGAAATACCGCAGGGTGCGTGGCTTGATACTGCCATAGAAAACCCCGGCGTAACCCGCCTGGCAACCAAGTTAAAAACCATGCAAGTCAAAACCTTGGCCGCCGGTATTGATGTCATCATGGCGGGCCTGCGCGAGGCGATGCAGGCTCCGCCAACCGATTGCCGCCACCACACTCACGCGATGGTGTTTCTGTACGACCACCCGCGCGTACCGCTCCCCGATGAGGAGGGCTGTGACTGGATACACAACGCCGAGGCCCACCGTGCCTGCCTGCGCGGGGCCGAAACCGCCGTGACCATGGCCAGTTATATCCGCCTGCTGGGCTACGAGGCCCGTGCCCACACGATGGCCGCAAGCGATGTCCATCTTGACCGCCTAACAGTTCAGGCGGGGCTGGCCGCTGTTCAGAACGGCCATGCGGTGAACCCCTTTGTTGGCACCAATTTCAACGTCGCCATTGTCACCACCACCTTGCCGATGACCCCCGATCAACCCATCGCAACGGGCCAATCCGGCAGCTTTGCCTATAAATCCGGCTTTGGTCCACACGCTAAATCCGCCCGTAACCGCGACCCCTACCGCAGCCGCAATTTCAAAGACGGCCCGCACCCGTTCGAGACCCTGAAACGCGTTGAGACGCCAACCACCTATATCGATGCGCCAAACGTGCCCCGCACCCCGAAACGCGCCAACATGTTTGCGCGCGCCCTGTTCGGTGACCTTGGCCGCGCCACGCAGATTGCGGCCACAAACGGCAACTACGTGCGCAAATCCGCGGCCTCATATGCCTTCCGTCCATCATTAGGCGCCTTCATCCTGTTGCAAGATGGCGAGGCCGCCGAGCCGCACCCAAGCACCACAAATGCCGCCCGCAATGCCGCCAACATCAAGGCCGCGCTCTATTATCTGGGGGCCGATGCCGTGGGCCTGTCCGCCTGCCCCGATTACGCCTATTACAGTCACGATTCAGCGGGCGAACCGATCACCCCCTATCACAAAAACGCCATTTCGATGATCATCGATCAGGGCCATGAAACCATGGAAGGCGCATCCGGCGACGACTGGATCGCCTGCGCCCAATCCATGCGCGCCTACTTGCGGTTTTCCCTGCTGGGGGGCGTGGTGGCCGAACATATCCGCCGTCTTGGATACGGCGCGCGGGTCCATTCCGTGGTGGACGAAGAAGTCTTGCAACCGCCTTTGTTGCTGCTGTCTGGTCTGGGTGAACTGTCCCGCATTGGCGAGGTGATCCTGAACCCGTTTCTAGGCCCGCGCCTGAAATCCGGCGTGATCACCACCGATATGCCAATGCAGCATGACAAACCGATTGATTTCGGCCTGCAAAAGTTCTGCGAAGCCTGCAATAAATGCGCCCGTGAATGTCCATCCGGCGCGATCACCGCTGGCCCAAAACGCATGTTCAACGGCTACGAAATCTGGAAATCCGACAGCCAGAAATGCACCACCTATCGTGTTGGCCAGAAAAACGGCGCGATGTGCGGGCGCTGTATGAAGACCTGCCCTTGGAATATGGAAGGCCTGTTTGCCGAACGCCCGTTCCGTTGGGCCGCCATGCACCTGCCGTCTACGGCGCGGGGCTTGGCGAAACTGGACGATCTGCTGGGCAATGGCGGCATCAATCCGGTGAAAAAATGGTGGTGGGATCTGGAGATGGTCAATGACGGGCCGTTCATGCCGACCAAACACCCCGTCAATGCACGCGAATTGCAAACGGCGATTGATTTGAAACCCGAGGACCAGACGCTTGCCGTTTACCCCGCCACCATTGCCCCGCCGCCGTTCAACTGGCCGTTCCCGATGGACCGCGAGGCAGGGATTAAAGCCTATAAAGACATGATCCCCGTTGAGGAATACAAACACCGCCGTGCCAAAGGCGTGCCGCCCGAACACGTTTATTCCACCGACATCGGCGATGCCCCAGTTATGCAGGTGGTCATCACCAAGGCCGAGGCGATGACCGATCTGGTCACCAAATACGAATTCTCCATGCCCGATGGTGCACCCTTACCGCCCGCCACAGCAGGCGCGCATATCGACGTGGTGGTCGCGCCTGAATTCTTTCGCCAGTATTCGCTGTCGGGTGATCCTGCCAACACCGGCAGCTACCAGATTGCGGTGCTGCGCGAGGATCAGGGGCGCGGCGGGTCGGCCCTGATGCATCGAATTTTCACTGTCGGGCGACGGGTGTTTATCTCCAAACCGATCAACCACTTTGAACTGGAGGAGGACGCCACATTCACCCACCTGATGGGCGGCGGCATTGGTGTGACGCCAATGATCGCCATGGCGCATCGCTTGCATGCCATTGGTGCCGAATTTGCCCTGCACTACAGCGCCTCAACCCGTGCAGGGGCCGGTTTTCTGAATGATCTGGCCGCTGCCCCGTGGGCTGACCGCGTGCATCTGCATTTCTCGGACGAAGCGACCCGCGCGAACCTTACCGCCTTGTTGAAATACGCCAAAGG
>JAFLKA010000262.1 GCA_022712735.1 Marinosulfonomonas sp.
AATTTGTGCGTTCAGCTGCACAAATGTTTCATCCGGCTGCATCCGGATCGCGCCAATGTCGCGCTTGGTAATGTCACCTGCACGGCACAGCATTGGCAACAGCCAGCGCGGTTCCGCCTTTTGATTGCGCCCGATGGTCAGTGAAATCCAGGTGCTTTCAGCGAATTCATCGCGCGGGGATTTCACATCAGGCCCGGTCACCGAAACCGTCTGCAATTCCTCGGGTGCGGACCGGCCGCTGCGGTATTGTTCGATATAGGCGGCCGCGATCTGCTCGGGGGTGTATTTTTCCAGAAACTTGGCGACAAACTCGGTGTCGGGCTTGTCCGAGACGCTAAAGCCTTCCAGCAAACGCTCGTCATCGCGTTCCTGCACCATTTTGGCAGTCGGCGGCGTGTCCCATTTGGCCGTAACCTTGGCCCAGCCCAACAGACGCTCGGCTTTTTTGCGTTGGCTCATCGGCACGATCAGGGCCGAAACCCCTTTGGACCCTGCCCGCCCCGTGCGGCCAGACCGGTGCAACAAGGCTTCTTTATTCTGTGGCAAATCGGCGTGGATCACCAGATCAAGCCCAGGCAAATCAATGCCCCGCGCGGCAACATCAGTGGCGATACAGACTCGCGCCCGACCGTCCCGCATGGATTGCAGCGCGTGGGTGCGCTCGTTCTGGCTAAGTTCGCCCGACAGCGCCACGACCGACATGCCGCGGTTGTTGAATTTCGCGGTCATGTGGTTAACGGCGGCCCGCGTGCCGCAAAACACCAGCGCGTTTTGTGCCTCGTAATAGCGCAGCAGATTGATAATAGCATTTTCCTTATCAGCAGGCTTCACCACCAGCGCACGATATTCAATATCGACGTGCTGTTTTTGTGCGCCCGCCGTTTCCACCCGTACCGCATCACGTTGATAGGTCTTGGCCAACAGCGCGATGGGCCGCGCAACGGTGGCCGAAAACATCAGGGTGCGGCGCTCTTTCGGGGCGGCGTCCAGAATGAATTCCAGATCATCACGGAACCCGAGGTCCAGCATTTCGTCCGCCTCGTCCAGCACCACACAGCGCAATTCCGACAAATCCAGCGCGCCACGGGTGATATGATCGCGCAAACGACCGGGTGTGCCGACCACGATGTGAACACCGCGATCCAGAGTGCGCCGTTCCGTGCGGGCATCCATGCCACCCACGCATGAGCCGAACCGCGCACCGGTTTCAGCATAGAGCCACTGCAATTCGCGCATCACCTGCAACGCCAATTCGCGCGTTGGCGCGATGATCAGCGACAAAGGTGCGCCAGCCCGCTCGAAGCTCTCGGCCTCGCCCATCATCGTCGGGGCCATCGCAATCCCGAAGGCCACGGTTTTACCCGATCCGGTTTGCGCCGATACCAGCGCATCCTTGCCCACCAGATCAGGGTCTGCCATCGCCTCTTGCACGGGGGTCAGCGTTTCATAGCCCTTGCGTGTTAAGGCACGGGCAAGCGGGGTCATCAGATCGGATACTTCAGTCACGGTTTTTTCTTTCGGATCAGGGTTGGGACGCGCAAGCGTGCCCAGATAGGGGGTTGTTACACCAAAGGCAACAGTTTGTCTTTTACTGTGGTAAATTAGGAATGGTACCAGCGGCCCGAATTGAACGGGCGACCTCTTGATCCACAATCAAGCGCTCTAACCAACTGAGCTACGCCGGCACACAGCTGCCCAATTAGCGCCCGCCTGTTGGTAATGCAAGGGCCAGATGCATCATTTTAGAGCACTTCGCAGTCATATTGATTCATCTGATCCAAATTCAAACGCGAAATGCTTTAATCAAAGCTCAACCTGCCATTCCTGTTCAACCAAATCCTGCCCGTAATTATGCACAGGGCTTTCGCTGACCATGGTAAAACCCGCTTTGCGGTATAGCGAACAGGCCGCTGCATGGCTCTCATGGGTCCAAAGCAGCAGCCGCCGATACCCCGCCGCGCGTGCAAACCCGATGCACGCCTCCAGCATTTGCCGGCCCAGCCCCAACCCACGCGCCGCAGGCTCCAGATAGAACAAGCGTAATTTTGCAGTGTCATCACTGACGTGCACACAGAAAATGCTGCCCAGAATTTGGTCGCCGCGCGCAGCAATCCACGCCCGTTCCATTTGCGGACGCCGTGTGCGCAGGAAATCCACCAGAATCTGCGCCACGAGCGGCTCGAAACTGTCGTCAAACCCGTGTTCCTGCGCATAAAGCACCCCGTGGCGTGATGCGATATGCCCCATGTCACCAACCTGAAGATCACGCAGTTCCACTGCCGGTGGCTGATCAGTGCCCTCCGAAAGACATTGCCGGATGGTGTCCATTGCCTGAACCATGCGCTTTTTATCTGGCTCCGATACCCCGGACAATCGCGCCTCAATCGCCGCCTGTGAGCGCTCGATCAATTCTGTTACCCGCTGCAAACCAAGTGTGGTTAATTTCAGGTCCGTCTGGCGTCCGTCGGTTTTTGACGGGTGCCGCACAACCAGACCCTGTTTGGCAAACCGTGACAAAACCCGGCTTAGATACCCCTCGTCCAGCGATAAATACTGCGCAATCAGGCGGGCATTGCGTTTTCCATCGTGAATTTCATACAGAATGCGCACCTCGGTCAGGGTCATGCCGCTGGCCAGATAGCTGCGGTCCAGTAGGCCGATCTGGCGGGTGTAAAACCGGTTGAATGCACGTATGGCGTCGGCAGTTTCGGGCATATCGTCCTCCGTGATACCCGAATGGTGGTCTAGTTACTTGCCTTAGTCAAGTAATGATAGCCTTGCGAACCTGCGCCCTGCGCGGTAGCAATCCAGCGACAAAACCGGAGACCCCAGATGAGCATCAATAGCGAAAGCGATACCGCCGCAAACATCCAGATCGGCCCGACCACATTGGGCATGGTGCGGATTTACATTGAAGGTGACGGGGTGGACCTGCCGCTGGATTTCTCGCCCGAAGAAGCAATCGAGATCGCCGAAGAACTGATCGCGGCGGCCAAAACCATTACGGCTGG
>JAFLKA010000348.1 GCA_022712735.1 Marinosulfonomonas sp.
AGTGCGCGTCCAATCCTGATCGGGCTTGCGGGTGTGGTGCTGGCGTTCATCGCGGATATCGCGCTGGTCATGCCTGATACGACACCGGGCTGGACTGTGATTTACATGCTGATTCCGGGTTTGATAACGCTCTATGGCGTCACCTTTGCCGCTAAATTACTGGGGCGCAATGAACTGATCTCGGTTGTCTTTCCGCCATTGGTGCTGATCATTGCGGTGCTCGGCTCGATCCTTGGTGGGATCACCAATCCGACACCGGCAGCGGCCCTTGGGGCAGGCGGCGCAATATTGCTGGCCGCGTACCGTAAGCTGAAAGACGAGGGTGGCACAGGCAAGGTCATTCTGATGGCGACCTTCGCGATTGTCATCATGATCCTGATCGGGGTGAACTTTGATCTGCGGATGAGCCGCGATACGGTGCCGCTGGAAGATATCATCGCCTTTCTCTTTGCCAAGGGTGCCTATCTGTTTGCCATGTTCGGGCTGCTTTTTGGCTGTGTGGTGCTGTTCCGGAACGCGGTTCTAACGCCGATTGTGCGGGAAACCGCCAAAGTGACCAGCATGGTGTTCACCATCCTGATCGGCTCGCAACTGCTGAACCTTGTGATCATCTCGTTTGGTGGCGAAACCTATATTCAAAGCTTCCTGACCAGTTTCGATGATGAAATGAAGGTGTTCATTATCGTGATGATCGTGCTGTTCTTCCTTGGATTCGTTCTGGATTTCCTCGAGATCATCTATATCGTGATCCCGATTGTTGGTCCGGTGATTTACGGCGGCACGTTTGATCCGAAATGGGTAACGATCATGATTGCGGTGAACCTGCAAACCTCGTTCCTGACGCCACCCTTTGGTTTTGCGCTGTTCTATTTGCGCGGGGTTGCACCGCCCAGCGTGACCACGGGGCATATTTACCGTGGCATCATCCCGTTTGTGTTGATTCAGGTGTTTGGACTGGCGCTGCTTTGGTATTTCCCGTCAGTGGTGACAATCCTGCCCAAACTGTTCGCGGGCTAACAGGCGCCAAAGAAAATGTAATCGGGACAAGCCCGCGTAACTGGCGGGCTTAGTCTTGTTTGGCGGGCAGGATATCGGGCAGCGAAATCTGCGCCACTTGTTCGGCAATCGGGTCAATCGCCAGCGGATGCGTATCGGCCGCAAAATTGTCAGGATCATCCAGCGACACCCATTCGCCAGCGCGATAGATTTCCAACGCGTCAAAGCCCGCTTTATAGGCCATCTTTGGGCTGCCGGGCACCCAATACCCCAGATAAACATAGGGCAGGCCAGCGGCGCGGGCGATTTCGATGTGGTCCAGAATGATATAGGTGCCCAGAGAGTTTTTGGTCAGATCGGGCTCGAAAAACGAATAAACCATGCTCAGGCCGTCATCGAACACATCGGTCAGACACACCGCCGCCAAATTGCGCTTCTGGTCGTCAGGGGCGGGGTCATAGGTGTATTCGATCACCCGGCTTTTGATCGGGGTTTCCTCGACCATCGCGGCGAATTCAAAAATATCCATGTCGGCCATACCGCCATCGGCGTGCCGATGCTCTAGATAACGGCGAAACAGGGCGAAGTGGTCCTCGGTGGCCCAAGGCGACATAGCGTTGCGCGTTAGCCAGTTATTGCGCTTTTGCACACGGCGTTGGCTTTTGGACGGGGTGAAACCGGCGACCCTGATACGGGCGGAATAACAGGATGAACATTCGGCGCAGGACGGGCGATACAGCACATTTTGTGATCGCCGAAACCCCTGTTTTGACAGGGCATTGTTCAGTTTTTCTGCGGATTCGCCTTGCAGTGATGTGAACAGTTTGCGCTCCATCCGGCCATCCAGATAGGGGCAGGGCTGAGGGGCAGTCACGTAGAACTGCGGGGCAATGGGCAGACTGTGGCGCATATGGTTTATTTCGGTCCGTTGATTTTATTCAACTTTAAGATAACAACGGTGGGTCAATGCGCCAAGCCCTTTTGGCAAACGAAGTTAAAGCAGCCCCCGCAGGGGCCGCTTTTCGCTTATGCTTCGACGGTATCGTCGGTCTCTTTGGTGGCCTTTTTGGCGCGCTCGTCCATAAAGTCATCGAACTCCGATTTATCCTTGGAATCTCGCAGGCGTTGCAGAAAATCCGAGAACTTGCCTTGTTCCTCTTCCAGACGGCGCAGCGTGTCGGCCTTATAGGCGTCAAACGCCGAGTTGCCCGAAGATTGTGCGGCGTGGCGGAATTGGTGGCGGTTCATACGGCGGCTATGGCGACAATTTCCAGCGAACATGCGTTTGCTCCAGATCATATAAAAAAGAAGGGCGAGGCCAACAGGCCAGAAGAATATAAATCCAAGGACCATGGCAATGATCCATGCGGGTTTTCCGCGTTCATCCAGCCAGGTTTCGGCCTGATGCGGCCATGCGGCGACGGTGCTCATGTGGTTCTCCGTTTTGAAGGTTACGTTTCAATGTGAATGCCTTTCACATTACCAAGATTGTCATTTATGGTGCAATCTTCAAGAGTAAATGTAAAAGATATTTACATTACTTTGTTTTACGATGTAAATTCAGCAGGTTGCGCATCTGAAATGCGCTGCAAATCTGCCGGATTTATCGGAAAAACATGGCGCGGAGTGCCCGCAGCGGCCCAAACTACGTCGAATTCCAGCAGTTTTTGGTCAAAAAACGCGCGGATCGGCGACAGATGCCCGACGGGGGACACGCCGCCAATGGCAAAACCGGTTTGGCTGCGGATCAATGCCGCGTCCGCCTTGCCCAACGGCTCGCCCGCAACGGCGCTGGCCTTGTCCGCACAGACCTGATTGCCGCCCGCGGTGATAAACAGAATGGCCGCGCCGCTAACCTCGCCACGAAAAATGATCGATTTGGCGATCTGGTTCAGGTCACAGCCGACAGCATCCGCTGCGGCCTGCGCCGTGCGTGCACCATCCGACATTTCAACCGGCGTAATGTCCAGCCCCGCCGCATCCAGCGCTCGTATCACCCGTTTCAGGCTTTTGCTCATGTGGGATTCCCTTGTTTTCTAATGCAAGTATTCATGTATCTATGAGGAGTGCAATTGGATGGACGGTATAAACAGATGCAACACGACGATATTGGCCTATTTCTAGAGTTGGAGAAAACCGTCTGGCAAGCTCTGGTCACGGGGGACGCATCTGTGGATGCCCGAATGTTGGAGGATGGGTTCCTTGGGGTCTATGACACAGGGTTCTCGGACAAGGACGGCCATGTTGGGCAGTTGGACGCTGGGCCGACGGTAGCGCATTACAGCCTGTCGGATGCCCGCTTGCTGGAATTGGGCGAGGGGGTTCGATTGCTGGCCTATAAAGCGGAATTCATGCGCGTTGGCCGTGATCAGCCCGAAACGATGTATGTTTCATCGGTATGGCGCAAGACGGCGCAGGGATGGCGCAATATCTTTAGTCAGGACACAGCGGCGCGGACCGGCGACTAGGCGCAAATGTAGCTTGCCCTTCAGCCCAAGCCCACGCATCTTTGCGCCATGAGTTTTGCATCCCAAATCACCCGCACCCCGATTCCCCATAACGTTGAGCGTGGCGATGAAGTTGCTGCGCATTTCCCCGATGTCGGGCCGGAATTGCATGGGTTGATTGAAGGGGCGGCGGGGTGCAGCCCGTATTTGTCCGCCATCATGACGCGGCAATCTGAATGGCTGATTGGGGCGTTTGATGATCCGGACGGGGCTGTGGAGCAGTTGTTTGCCGAGCTGGGCACCGCGCCGCTCGATCACCTTAACACCCTGTTACGACAGG
The DNA here is from genome assembly GCA_022712735.1 of Marinosulfonomonas sp. The sequence continues at coordinate 3,784 of JAFLKA010000348.1, forward strand.
CGAAATCCCGCATCGCGGCGCTTGCGGCTTTGGCTGATCTGGGCGGAATATGGCCACTGGAGCAGGTCACAGGCATCCTGACAGATTTTGCTGATCTGGCGGTGGATGTGTCGATCAAGGCGCTTGTGGGCGCGGAAATCAAGCGCGGTAAACTGCCGGGGATGGGGC
>JAFLKA010000435.1 GCA_022712735.1 Marinosulfonomonas sp.
ACGCCGGAAATCCTTGTCATCCTGCTGCTCTATTTCGGATCAGCAATCACCCTGACCGCCATTGCCCAGATTTTTAATCCGGATATTAAATTTGTCGATGTCCCCCCAGTCTGGGCCGGAACAATCGCCATTGCCTTGATCGTCGGCTCCTACGCCACCGAAACCTTTCGCGGCGCATTTTTAGGGGTCAAACCCGGCAGCGTCGAGGCCGCCCGCGCCCTTGGCATGTCAAACCTGCAAACCTTCATTTACATCCGCATTCCCGAAATGTGGCGGCTGGCCTTACCACCCTTTGGCAACCACATGCTGTCGCTGATCAAAGACACCGCGCTGATCTCAATCATCGGTTTGAACGAGACCTTCTTTGTCGCCAAACAGGCCATCGGCACCACCGGCGAGCCGTTCACCATGTATATCGTGGTCGGCTGCATCTATCTGGCATTTTCGACCGTCATCACCCTGTCGGTGATGGGCATGGAGAAATTCGGCGCCAGAACCGGCACGGGGGCACGCTGATGTTTGATCTTACCCTTATCACCGAAAGCCTGCCCAAAATCCTGTCGGGTATCGGCATTACATTCCAGTTGATGGCCCTGTCGGCGGTCCTTGGCCTGATCCTTGCTGTCCTCCTGTTGTTGATGCGGATCAGCGGAAAATGGTATCTGTCATGGCCTGCACAGGTGCATATCTACATCTTCCGCGGCACCCCCATTCTGGTGCAAATCTTTATCATCTACTACGGCCTGCCGCAGTTTGAATTCATCCGCGAGGGCATCTTCTGGCCGATTTTGCGCGAACCTTTTGGCTGCGCTATTTTGGCCCTGACCCTGAACACGGGCGCTTACGTGTCCGAAATTCTGCGCGGCGGCGTGCTGGGCGTGGATCGCGGCATACTCGAGGCTGGCTCGGCCCTTGGTCTGTCAGCGCGGCAAAAATTCATCTACCTGACCACGCCGATCGCCGCACGGCTTGCCCTGCCTGCCTACAGCAATGATTTCATCAGCCTGATGAAAGCAACGTCGCTGGCCAGCACCATAACCCTGCTGGATATGACCGGCATCGCCCGCACAATCGTCGCGCAAACCTTCGCGCCATATGAAATATTCATATCGCTCGCCATCATCTACATGATCCTGACTTTCATCATCCAGAAAACCTTTGGCCGGATTGAGAGATACCTCAGCCGCTATGTGAACCCGTGAGGCCCGCTATGACAGAAACATTGATCCAGATGCAAAACGTCAATAAATTCTTTGGCAATTTCCAGGCGTTAAAGAACATCAATCTCGAGGTAAAACGCGGTGAACGTATCGTGGTCTGCGGCCCGTCCGGTTCGGGAAAATCAACGATGATCCGCTGTATCAATAGGCTGGAAAAACACAATGACGGGCACATCTTTATTGCCGGTAAGGAACTAACTGATCAGGTCAAGGACATCGATGCCGTGCGCCGCGAGGTCGGCATGGTGTTTCAAAGTTTCAACCTGTTCCCGCATATGACGATTGTTAAAAACCTGATGCTGGCGCAAAAATTGGTCCGTAAGGTCCCCAAGGCAGAAGCCCACAAAACCGCCATGCATTTCCTGGAGCGGGTGAAAATCGCCGAGCAGGCAGATAAATACCCTGTGCAACTGTCAGGTGGACAACAACAGCGCGTCGCCATTGCGCGTGCCCTTTGTATGAAGCCCGAAATCATCCTGTTTGACGAGCCGACATCGGCGCTGGACCCTGAGATGATCAACGAGGTGCTTGAGGTGATGACCGATCTTGCCCGCGAGGGTATGACGATGATTTGCGTCACCCACGAGATGGGCTTTGCCCGCTCGGTGGCGGATCGGGTTATCTTCATGGACGAGGGTGAAATTGTGGAAGAGGCCAGCCCCGAGGATTTCTTTGACAATCCGCAAAACGCGCGCACCAAACAATTTCTAAGCCAAATCCTGACCCATTAGAGAAGATAGCCATGAAACCCAAAGCCCCCCCGCATGATGACTTCTTAGCATTCGCTGAAAAACTGGCCGATACCAGCCGCGAAATGCTGCTACGGGCCGCCGGTCAGCCCCCAAATATCGACGTAAAGGCTGACGCCTCTTTCGTCACCGACACCGACAAGGCGATTGAAAACCGGATGCGCGAGATGATCGCCGACGCCTTTCCCGATCATGGCATTCTGGGCGAAGAATTTGCCAACACCAATCTGGATGCCGAATTTGTCTGGGTGCTTGACCCAATTGATGGCACGGCGCCGTATATCGCAGGCATTCCGGTTTACGGAACCCTGATCGGCCTTGCGTGGAACGCCAAGCCATATGTGGGCGTGATGGATCATCCCGCAACATCCGACCGCTGGACGGGGGTGGCACACACGTTTGCCAAACGAAATGGCAAGCCTGCCAAGGTAAAACCCTGCGCCGATCTGGCGAATGCTTTTGTCACCTGTAGTAGCCCCGATTTCATGTCCGAAACGGAACTGGCAAGATTCAGCAATCTGCAAAAACAGGTGCCTTACGTTCAATACGGCGGCTCTTGCTTTGCCTATGGCATGCTCGCATCAGGCCGCACTGATATTGCGCTTGATTGCGGTTACGAGCCGTTTGACGTGTTCGCCAACGCGGCTGTTATTTCGGGCGCAGGAGGGCACATGACCGATTGGGACGGGCAGGATATTACACTGGACTGGTCGGGGCAGGTCATTGCCGCAGGGGACCAAACCTGCCTGACTGCGGCCCTTGCCACCCTTTCAGCAGCAGGATGAAAAGATGAAGTCAAAGCTATTTATAAACGGCGAATGGGTTGCGGCGCGATCGGGCGAAATGATTGATGTGATCAATCCCGCGACCGAAGAGGTTTTCCACCGCGTTGCCTCGGCTGGCGCGGCGGATGTTGACGCTGCGGTGAAAGCCGCGAGAAATGCGTTCGATGTGGGTTCATGGTCAAATATGAACGGCTCCGAGCGCGCAGTAATCTTGCGAAGAATCGCGGCTAAAATCGAGGCCCGAACCGATGATCTGGCCCGGCTCGAGGTGATGGATAATGGCAAGCCATTTCCAGAGGCGCAGTGGGATATAGAAGATGCTGCCGCTTGCTTTAACTTTTACGCCGATCTGGCCGAGGAATTGCAGAAAACACCGGATGCTGAAATTGCGCTGGGGGATGCGCGTTTCAAATCGCATGTCGTCAAAGAGCCGGTTGGCGTGGTCGCGGCTATTATTCCGTGGAACTTTCCATTGTTAATGGCGTCTTGGAAAGTCGCGCCTGCGTTGGCAGCAGGCTGCACAATCGTGCTGAAACCCTCCGAAGTTACGCCGCTAACCGCGCTTGAACTTGGCGAAATCACAAAGCTTAGCGGGTTGCCGGACGGGGTGCTCAATATCGTGACCGGGCATGGCTCAGCCGCCGGACAACCCCTGTCTGAACATCCCGGAGTTGACAAAATCGCTTTTACCGGCTCCGTCCCAACCGGATCCCGCATCATGCAATCGGCGGCCAAGGACGTTAAAAACCTGTCGCTGGAACTGGGCGGAAAATCGCCTTTTGTGGTGTTTGGTGACAGCAACATAGACGAAGCTGTTGAGTGGATCATGTTCGGTATTTTCTGGAACCAGGGCGAGGTCTGCTCGGCCACATCGCGGGTTCTGGTCGAGGAAACGATCTATGAGAGGCTGTTGGCGCGTCTAAAAGAAGAAACCCGAAAAATCACTATCGGGGATGGTATGGACGAGGGCGTATTGCTCGGCCCCGTTGTCAATAAAGCGCAATATGAAAAGGTATTGGGCTATATTTCAAAAGGCATTGAAGAAGGGGCGCGCCTGATCACTGGCGGCGGTAATCAAGTGTGTGACAAAGGCTATTTCATTGAACCCACGATTTTTGCTGATGTTGACGAGAATAGTGCGATCTGGCGCGAGGAAATTTTTGGCCCGGTTGTTTGCATCAAGCCATTCAGCGCGGAAAGCGAAGCGATCCGGCTGGCCAACGACAGTGAGTTTGGTTTGGCTGCGGCAGTTATGTCAAAAGACGACGCACGCTGCGAACGTGTTGCGCGCGCATTTCGTGCGGGGATTGTCTGGATCAATTGCTCGCAACCGACATTTGTCGAGGCCCCATGGGGTGGGTATAAGAAATCCGGCATTGGCCGTGAACTCGGCAAATGGGGGTTGGAAAACTACCTTGAGACCAAACAAATTACCCGTTTCAGCGACAGCAGCCCATGGGGCTGGTATTTGAAGTAGCTTTACCTTGGAAGATCACATGGACCTGTCCCGCTTTAGTGCCGCTGCAAGTGCTTGTTCAAGCCACCTTGCGTTTATAAGCGCCCGGGCAACTTAAGGCTCAAACCGACCTTGCGCACATCCGAAAGGGCAACAGACCTAGTGGCGCACTCCCACATCACACCCAATCACAATCGCCCTCCTGTTCCTAGACACCCCCCCAATTACCCGCTACCCCAGTCCGAACCCGTATCCAAAATACGGCCCGATAGGAGCAAGAATGATCAACAAAATTGCGGGCCTGATATCGCTGCTGACAATCCTGATCATCAGCGGCTGCTCAAGCGCCATTCCCACCCCGACTGAGCGGCAAATCGTGGAACTGGCCAGCGCCATTCGTGCCCTTGGGCCCGATGTTGATCCTGCCGAGGCCGCGCGCGCCGCCCACATCGCCTATACCTATCCGCTGCAACTGGCGCAGCAATACCAGATCACCGATCCGCCGATCCTGCATAACATCAAGGTCAATCGCGGCACACGCCCGCGCGGGCTGTGTTGGCATTGGGCGCAGGATATGGAAACACGGCTGGCGCAGGAAAATTTCCAGACGCTGGACCTGCACCGCGCGATTGGCAATTCCGAGGTCGCTCTGCGGATTGACCACAGCACGGTCATTGTCAGCGCCACGGGCGACACGATGAACCAGGGGCTGGTTCTGGACCCATGGCGCCATGGGGGCAAGCTGTTTTGGGGTGAGCCACTGGCCGACACGAAATACGAATGGATCCCGCGCACAACGGTTTTCGAGCTGAAACGCCAGCGGGTCAGAAACTAGGTCTATCGCAAATCCAATCCAGTTGAATTCATCCCACAACCCGAACGCATTTGCTTTTTGCAAACGCTGCCTCGGGTTGCGGGATGAATGCTCGTTTTCTGATTAGGTCGGATGCGCTTGAAACAGAACACCCGGATTCATAATCCCGACCGGATCAAGGGCGGCCTTTAGACTGCGCATCGCTGTCAGCATCGCCGGATCACCATAGTGCGCCAGATCGGCAACCTTCATCCGCCCTACCCCGTGTTCGGCACTGAAGGACCCACCCAGTTCGGCCACCAGATCATGCACCACATCGGTGATCTCGCTACGCACATGGTCGTATTCCCCACGGGTATGCCCGTGTTGCGGGAACATATTGTAATGCAGGTTGCCGTCGCCCAGATGCCCGAAACAATTGATCCGAAAATCACCCAAAGCTGTCAGCGCCTCGCGGCCCCGCGTGATAAACTCGGGCACCGCACCCAAGGGCACCGAAATGTCATGCGACGCGATCGAACCAATGCGCTTGTTGGCTTCGGGAATGGTCTCGCGCACCGCCCAGAACTCGGCCCGCTGTGCCGCGTTTTGCGCAACTAACCCGTCACTGACCAGCCCCTGTTCATGCGCTGCAACGAACAGCGCCTCAAGCATCGCGTTCGCGTCCTGTCCCCGCGCAACACCCAGATCAATCAGCACCATCCATTCAGGCGTATCGGCAAACGGCAGGCGCACATCCGGCATCGTTTCAGCCAAGAATGCCAACCCCATGCCGTTGATCAGTTCAAACGCCGAAACGGTCTCGCCGCAGTGGTCTTGTGCCAAGGCCAGCAGCGCCAACGCGGCCGCCGGATCAGGCACCACCATCAGGGCCGCACCCTCGGACGCGGGCCGTGGGAACAGGCGCAATGACGCTGCCGTGATCACTCCAAGCGTGCCTTCCGCCCCGATCAGAAGATCGCGCAAATCATAGCCGGTGTTGTCCTTGCGTAGACGTTTCAATCCGTGCCAAATCTCGCCATTGGGCAGCACCGCCTCCAGCCCCAGACACAGGGCGCGCGCATTGCCATAGCGCAGCACATTCACCCCGCCCGCGTTGGTGGCAAGGTTGCCGCCGATCTGGCACGATCCTTGCGCTGCCAACGTTAGTGGGAACAGACGCCCTACATTCTCGGCGGCGTCCTGAACATCCTGCAAAACCGCGCCGGCCTCGGCCACCAGCACGTTCTCGTCCGGCCAAATGGCCCGCACCTTTCGCATCCGCTCCAACGACAGGATCACAGGGGCTGGTCCGTCCGGCATCACCTGCCCACCAACCAGTCCCGTGCCGCCACCGTATGGCACAACGCCCACCTGCGCGGCCCCGCAACTGCGCACCACAGCCGCCACTTCGTCAACGTTTTCAGGCGCAACCAGCAACCCTGCCACCCCCGCATAGCGCCCACGCGGCTCTTCCAGATATTTCGTGGTCAGGGGGCGAAAAGTCGCGTCAGGCAATTGCCCGCGCAGGTCGTTCTCGAATTCTTCTGTGACAGCGTTCAGCATCGCTTACCCTACATCCGTCTTGCCGCGCCTGTCGCCACGCAGGTTGGCATAGAGAACATGATTGCGCCAGCGCCCGCCAATTTGCAAATAGCTCTGCGCCACACCCTCGTATTTAAAACCGGATTTCTCCAACACCCCGCGCGACGGTTTGTTTTCCGGCAAACACGCCGCCTCGATCCGGCTCAGGTCCAGCGTGGTGAACGCGTAATGCACCAGCG
>JAFLKA010000334.1 GCA_022712735.1 Marinosulfonomonas sp.
GTGGATGAAAACTGCCATCCGCAAAACATCGCGGTGATGCAAACACGGGCGCAGCCTTTGGGCATTGAGGTAATTGTCGGCTGCCCTGATGATCTGCAGGCCGACAAGGTGTTCGGCGCGATCTTCCAATATCCAGGCACCTATGGCCATCTACGTGATTTCACGTCGCAAATAGAGGCGCTGCACGCGGCAAAAGCAATTGGCATTGTGATTGCCGACCCGATGGCGCTGACCATTCTGAAAGAACCCGGCGCGATGGGGGCGGATATTGCGGTCGGATCAACCCAGCGGTTCGGAATTCCGTTGGGCTATGGCGGTCCGCACGCCGCCTATATGGCGTGCAAGGACAAGATGAAGCGAAACATGCCGGGCCGGATTATCGGTGTGTCGATCGACAGTCATGGCGACCCTGCGTACCGTCTGTCGTTGCAAACCCGCGAGCAACATATCCGTCGTGAAAAGGCCACTTCGAACGTCTGCACCGCGCAGGCTTTGTTGGCGGTGATGGCGTCGCTTTATGCGGTGTTTCATGGGCCAAAAGGGCTGCGGGCGATTGCGCAACGTATTCACCGCAAAACCGTACGGATGGTGCGCGGGCTGGAGGATGCGGGGTTTGTGATCGAGCCTGAACACTTCTTTGATACCATCACCATCGAGGTTGGGCCGCTGCAAGGCGCGATTATGAAAGCGGCGGTGGATCAGCGGATTAACCTGCGCAAAATCGGCAAGACCAAGCTGGGGATCACGCTGGATGAAACCACGCGGTCCGATACGTTGAAGCGGCTGTGGCGGGCCTTCGGGATCGAGCGCACGGACGAGGATTTGCATGCGGAATACCGCGTGCCGGATGAGCTGTTGCGCAAGACCGAATACCTGACGCATCCGGTATTCTATATGAACCGTTCCGAGACCGAAATGATGCGGTATATGCGCCGTCTGGCGGACCGTGATCTGGCATTGGACCGCGCGATGATCCCGCTGGGATCCTGCACGATGAAGTTGAATGCAGCCGCCGAGATGATGCCGTTAAGCTGGCCGGAGTTCGCTCATATCCACCCCTTGGCCCCTGATGATCAGGTGGTAGGGTTTACCGAGATTATCGAGGATTTAAGTGATAAATTGTGTCTGATCACCGGTTATGACGCGATGTCGATGCAGCCCAATTCGGGCGCACAAGGTGAATATGCTGGCCTGTTGACGATCAACGCCTATCACCGCGCAAACGGCGATGGGCACCGCAATATTTGCCTGATCCCTGTGTCGGCGCATGGCACCAATCCGGCCAGCGCGCAGATGGCGGGGATGAAGGTGGTTGTGGTCAAATCGGCTGAAAACGGCGATATTGACGTTGCCGATTTCCGCGCCAAAGCGGAGGTTGCGGGTGGTGATCTGGCGGCCTGCATGATCACCTATCCATCGACCCACGGTGTGTTCGAGGAAACCGTGCGCGAGATTTGCGATATTACCCATGAATTTGGCGGGCAGGTTTACATCGACGGAGCGAACCTGAACGCGATGGTTGGTTTGGCAAAAGTCGGTGAAATCGGTGGGGATGTGAGCCATTTGAACCTGCACAAGACATTTGCCATTCCGCATGGCGGTGGTGGCCCCGGCATGGGGCCGATCGGGGTGAAAGCGCATTTGGCGCCGTTTTTGCCGGGCAATCCGGTGGGCGGCGAGGGCGCTGTCTCGGGGGCGGCATATGGGTCGGCCTCGATTTTGGTGATCAGCTGGGGTTATGTGATGATGATGGGCGGGGCGGGTTTGACCCAAGCCACCAAGGTGGCGATTTTGAACGCTAATTATCTGGCCAAGCAATTGGAGGGCTCGTACGACGTGCTGTTCAAGGGTAAGGGCGGGCGCGTTGCGCATGAATGTATTCTGGACACGCGCCCGTTTGAGGAAAATGCTCATATCACCGTGGATGACATTGCCAAGCGGCTGATTGACAGCGGGTTCCATGCGCCGACGATGAGCTGGCCGGTGGCGGGTACCTTGATGGTGGAGCCGACCGAGAGTGAGAGCAAGGCTGAGCTGGACCGGTTCATAAAGGCGATGCTATCGATCCGCGCCGAGATTGGCGAGGTCGAGAGCGGGGCGATGGATGCCGAGAACAATCCGCTGAAGAACGCGCCGCATACGGTGAGCGATCTGGTGGCGGAATGGGACCGGCCCTATAGCCGTGCGCAGGGCTGTTTTCCGCCCGGCGCGTTTAAGGTGGATAAATATTGGCCACCTGTGGGGCGGGTGGATAATGTTTATGGGGATAGGCATCTGGTTTGCACCTGTCCGCCGTTGTCAGATTACGAGGACTAGCAGAATGGAAGCCCTGCGGGCTGCTTGATGTCTCGCTGCGCTCGGATTTGCGCTCGCCGCGCGGCAGGTATTTAGGGCAAGAAGAAAGGGGCCTTCAGAGATATTCTGTGAGGGCCTTTTTTTCATCCGGTGTCAGGTGCAGGCCGAGTTTTGTGCGCCGCCACAGGATGTCATCTGCGGTTTGGGCGAATTCGTTTTGGGTGAGCCAGTCGACCTCGGTGGCATAGAGCGTCCAGCCGAAGTGTTGGCCAAGATCGTCGGTGGATTTGGCATCGCCAAGCAGGTTGAAAACGTCGGTTCCGTAGGTGCGCAGCAGGCGCAGTGCCCATCTGTCGTCAAGGAACGGGTAGCGGGATTTTATGTTTGTGAGCAACGCGTTAACGCCATCAACGGGGAAATCGCCACCGGGCAGGGCGACGCCTGCGGTCCACTTATCCGGTAGATCGGGAAAGAACGGTGCGAGCTGTTTTATCGCGGTTTCGGCGAGGCGGCGGTAGGTGGTGATTTTGCCGCCAAAGATGTTTAGCAGCGGGGCGGTGGGCGCATCGTCGGCCAGCGAAATAACGTAATCGCGGGTGGCGGCCGAGGCCGATGAGGATCCGTCATCATAAAGCGGGCGCACACCGGCGTAGGACCAGACGACTTGGTCTGGCGTGACGGGTTTCTTGAAGTAGCCGGAGGCAAATTTGCACAGATAGTCGCGCTCGGCCTCGCTGCATTTTGCGGGGGTGTCGGCGTGCGCGTGGTCGGCGTCGGTGGTGCCGATCAGGGTGAAATCGACCTCATACGGGATGGCGAAAATGATCCGCCCGTCGGTGCCTTGGAAGAAATAGGCGCGATCATGGTCAAACAGGCGGGGCACCACGATGTGGCTGCCGCGCACCAGACGGATGTTTTGATTGGTCTGGTGGTTTAGCGCACCTGTCAGCAGCTCCTTGACCCACGGTCCGCCAGCATTCACCAGTGCACGGGCGTGGTGGGTTTGTTGTGTGCCGTCCGGTGTTTGGGTGGTGATTTCCCACAGATCATTAACGCGGATGGCTTTGGTGACTTTGGTGCGGGTCAGGATGTTGGCACCGCGATTGGCGGCGTCACGGGCGTTTAGCGAAACGAGGCGTGAATCCTGCACCCAGCAGTCGGAATATTCATAGGCTTTGCGGTATTTTTCATTTAGCGGCACGCCTGCCGGATCATCGGCCAGGTTCAGGGTCTTTGTGGCGGGCAGGATTTTGCGCGCGCCCATATTGTCATACATGAACAGGCCAAGGCGGATCAGCCACGCGGGGCGGCGACCCTTCATCCACGGCATCACAAATGACAGCAGTTTGGAAACCGGCGTGTCATTCTCGAAGCGCATGTCCTTGTGATAGGGCAGCACGAAGCGCATCGGCCACGAGATGTGCGGCATGGCGATGAGCAGCACTTCGCGTTCTTTGAGCGCCTCGCGCACCAGCCGGATTTCGAAATATTCCAGATAGCGCAAACCGCCGTGGAACAGTTTTGTCGAGGCCGAGGAGGTGGCCGAGGCAAGGTCGTTCATTTCGGCCAACGTCACCGACAGGCCACGCCCTGCGGCATCGCGGGCAATACCGCAGCCGTTGATGCCACCACCGATGATAAATAGATCAACAGGGGTGTCGGGGACAGGGGTGTTCATTTGGTGGACCTTCATAGCGCAATCTGGTTGCTTATGCTTAGACATCCAACGGAGCAGGGGGGCAATGAAAAAAACGCCCCGAAGCTACCTGCGGGGCGTTTAAATGACGTTAGGTAAAACGGCTTAGCCTGCAATCAGTCCCATGCTTTCGAGTTTCAAAAGCACCTGATGGGCGCAGTTATCAACCTCGACGTTTTCGGTCTCGACGCTGAGTTCGGGATTTTCAGGAATGTCGTAAGGGTCGGAAATGCCTGTGAATTCCTTGATCTTGCCCGCGCGTGCCAGTTTGTACAGCCCCTTGCGGTCACGGCGTTCGCATTCTTCAATCGATGTGGCGACGTGGACTTCGAGGAAGGCACCGAACTGCTCGACGTCTTCACGCACAGCGCGCCGCGTGGTGGCGTAGGGCGCGATTGGCGCACAGATAGCGATGCCGCCATTTTTGGTGATTTCACTGGCGACATAGCCGATACGGCGGATGTTTAAATCGCGGTGTTCTTTGGAAAAACCCAGTTCCGAGGACAGGTTTTTACGCACGATATCGCCATCCAGCAATGTGACGGGGCGACCGCCCATTTCCATCAGCTTGACCATCAGCGCGTTGGCGATGGTGGATTTTCCCGAGCCGGAATAGCCGGTGAAAAATACGGTGAAGCCCTGTTTGTGACGGGCAGGGCGGGTTTTGCGCAGCTCATCAACCACGGCGGGGAACGAGAACCATTCAGGAATTTCCAGACCTTCCGACAGACGGCGGCGCAGTTCGGTGCCCGAGATGTTCAGGATGGTCACATTGTCTTTGTCTTTGATCTCGTCAAGCGGCTCATATTGGGCACGTTCCTGAACATAGACCATATGTTTGAAATCGACCATTTCGATGCCCATTTCGTCCTGATGCTCGCGGAACAAATCCTGTGCATCATAGGGGCCGTAGAAATCCTTGCCTGCTGAATTTTTACCGGGGCCAGCGTGGTCGCGGCCAACGATGAA
>JAFLKA010000161.1 GCA_022712735.1 Marinosulfonomonas sp.
GCCATTCGGGCTGGTGCCGGCCATATTGGCGTGGCGCATCACGTCGCCGGACCGGTCCACCCCCGGCCCCTTGCCATACCACAGGCCAAACACGCCGTCGTATTTGCCCTCGCCGCGCAACTCGGCCTGCTGGCTGCCCCAGAGCGCTGTGGCGGCCAAATCTTCGTTCATGCCAGCCTGAAAGGTGATCTGCGAAGCATCCAGCACACTAGCCGCCCGCTCCATCTGCATATCAACCGCCCCAAGCGGTGATCCGCGATAACCGGTGCAATACCCCGCCGTGTTCAGCCCTGCAGCCGCATCCCGTGCCCTCTGCATCAGCATCAGACGCACCAGCGCTTGCGTCCCGTTCAACAGAACTTCCGATTTATCCAGATCGTAACGATCATGCAGGCTGACAGAATGGTCACTCATCGCACGGCTTCTCCCTCGGGTATAGTATATCACAACAATAGGTCATAAACTTTGACCTACCAAGTCAAAAATTGTTGAAACAGCCACTTTCCTTTCAGGATGCCACAGTGGATAGTTCTATGGATAATTCTATTTCGTATTTGCGTGTTTATGGTAATGGTTGGGATGTAATGGACTGGGATAAGCTAAGAATATTTCACGCGGTCGCGGATGCGGGCAGCCTGACCCATGCGGGTGAGGCGCTGCATCTGTCGCAATCTGCCGTCAGTCGGCAGATTCGTGCGCTTGAGGAAAACCTGAACGCCACCCTGTTCCACCGCCACGCACGCGGACTGATTCTAACCGAACAGGGTGAATTGCTGTTTGACGCAACCAGCGCGATGGATCAGCGGCTAGAGGCCGCGACCGCCCGCATCCGCGACAGCACGGACGAGGCGTTCGGCGAATTGCGCGTCACCACCACAATGGGATTTGGATCGCTCTGGTTGGCCCCGCGCCTGTCGCACCTTTATGATAAATACCCCGACCTGAAAATCGACCTGATGCTGGAAGAAAAGGTTCTGGACCTGCCGATGCGCGAGGCCGATGTCGCCATCCGGATGAAGGAACCATCCCAAGCCGACCTGATCCGCAAACGGCTGATGACCGTGAACATGCGCCTTTACGCCACGCAAAAGTATCTGGACGAAAACGGGGTGCCCGAAACCACGGATGATTTGATAAAGCACCGGCTGGTTTGCCAAAGCACCACATCGACCCAGGTCAGTGCCAGCGCTGTTTTTGCGCAAGAATTACTAACCTACGGGGTGCGGTCCCTGTTGACGGTGAACAATTATTTCGGCGTGCTTCAGGGGGTTATCAGCGACCTCGGCATCGGGGTGCTGCCGGATTACGTGACCGAGGATTTCAAAAATCTGGTGCGGGTGCTGCCTGATCTCCAGTCAAACGACATCCCTGTATTTCTGGCCTACCCCGAGGAATTACGCCATTCCAAGCGGATCGCAGCCTTTCGGGATTTCGTAACAGACGAGATTATCGTGCGGCGCAAAAGACTGCGGGCAGAGGCCGAAAAGTAAGGCATGCGTCCAGTGCATAACGGGTTTGCGGTATTTCTACATTATTCTTCTTGAATGTATTGCCCCCCCTACCTAAATAAAACTCATGAAGGCAGCAATCGAAGCAATTCTTGCTGGTTTCATACCTCCCTGTTGGACTTCGGCCGAGCCTCTGTGCTCGGCCTTTTTTTTTGGTTACAGCGTTTCGACTTTACTTTGAATCATAGGGCAACACATTTCGCGTTTGAACGTTAGCGAAAGGCAGCTAAATGTGTTTCAAGACAAGTCGAAGCGCTTTAAACGCCAAGCTCGCTTTGCCGTGCCGCCAGAAACACCCGCTCGCTCTCGGTTCGGGTCAACTCCAGCGCTCGCTCATAGGCCGCATGTGCCTCGTCCCCACGCCCCGACCGGCGCAACATATCCGCCCGCGCCGCGTGATACGGCTGATAAGTTGCCAATTCCTGCGCGATGGGCTCCAACACCTCCAGCGCCTGTTTCGCCCCTTCGCTATAGGACACCGCCACCGCATAATTCAGCCAGATAATCGCGCTTGGCTCCATTTGACCCAACAACCGGTATAACGCCGCAATCTGTGCCCAATCAGTTACCGCCGCGTCCGATACCTCGCAATGCAGCGCCGCGATGGACGCCTGAAGCTGATACGGCCCCACCTGCCCCAGCTTCAACGCCGCTTCCAGTATCGCCTGCCCCTCGCCGATCCGCGCCTGATCCCACAGGGTGCGATCCTGATCGGCCAGCGGCACATATTCCCTGTCATTATACCGCGCTGCACGGCGGGAATGGATCAGCAGGATCAGCGCCAGCAGGCCCGCAGCTTCGGGTGTATCGGGGCATAGCTGCAGCATAAGGCGGGCCAGAAACATCGCCTCTTCGCACAGATCAATACGGATCGGTGCATCGCCCTCGGTCACCGCATAACCCTCGTTGAAAATCAGATAGATCACCGCCAGAACCGAACCAAGCCGCGCATTCAGCGCCTCGCCATCGGGTATTTCGAACGGAATTCCCGCCTTGCTGATTTTGGCCCGCGCCCGCGCCAACCGCTGCCCCATAGTGGCGGGTTTGTCCAGAAACGCCCGCGCCACCTCGTCTGTGGTTAATCCGCCCAAAGTGCGCAGGGTCAGTGCCACACGGGTTTTTTCATCCAGCGCAGGGTGACAACAGGTGAATATCAGCCGCAAGCGGTGGTCGGGAATGTCATGCGTGTCGGCGGGCGCATCCACCTCGGCCTGTTCCAGAACCGCAATTTGCGCGGCCTTTTGTGAAAGGTTTTTGGCGCGCCTGAACCGGTCCAGCGCCCGACGCCGCGCCACTTGCAGCAACCAGCCACGGCGGGATTTCGGAATGCCGCTCACAGGCCAATCCTTTAGTGCCGTAATAATTGCGTCCTGCAAACATCCCTCGGCCAGTTCGAAATCGCCAACCACAGCGGTTAGCGCCGCAATCAGCCGCCCCCTATCCTGACGCAGGGTATACTCAATCGCCGTATGCACGGCATCGGGGGCGGCTTTGGTCACTTAATCGAAGTCATACGTCTGGATCGGGCGAACCTCGACCGTGCCGTATTCCGCCGTCGGGATCATTTTGGCGTATTTGATCGCATCATCCAGCGTGTCACATTCAAACAGGTAAAACCCGCCCAATTGCTCCTTGGTTTCGGCAAACGGGCCGTCCATCAGCTCGGTTTTGCCATTGCGAATGCGGATAGATGTGGCGGTTTCCACGGGTTGCAAGGCTTCGCCGCCCAGAACCACGCCGTCTTCTGCATATTTTTTACTAGCGGCCTGATAACCGGCCATCATCTGCCCGAATTCGGGGGTGTTTGGCTGCGGGTTAGCCTTGTCTTCTGCATAAATCAAAGCAAGGTATTTCATAATACTCTCCAGTTCGTTTGCATTTCCTTGGCAGATCATCTGTCCAAGATACCCTAAAGACGAATGCGGCGGCGAATTTTCGACATAACGCTGCATTTTTCTTTCAGAACGGCGACAGCCCCCCATTGCCCCTTTCCCTGCCCGCGCCCTTGGCCTATTAGGTCAGGCAACATTTGCCACCGGGGGACGTGACAAAATGCAAGAGCCGCAAATAACGGATGAACTGATCGCCAGCCACGGGCTAAGCGAAGATGAATACGCCAACATCATTCGCATCCTGAACCGCGAACCGACATATACCGAGCTTGGCATTTTTTCCGCCATGTGGAACGAGCATTGTTCCTATAAATCCTCGAAAAAATGGCTGCGGACCCTGCCGACTGAAGGCCCGCAAGTTATCTGCGGCCCTGGCGAGAATGCGGGCATTGTTGATATTGGTGATGGTCAATGCGTGGTGTTCAAGATGGAGAGCCACAACCACCCCTCGTATATCGAGCCCTACCAAGGTGCTGCCACCGGCGTTGGCGGCATCCTGCGTGATGTATTCACCATGGGGGCGCGGCCAATTGCGGCGATGAATTCGCTGTCCTTTGGCTCACCCGACCACCACAAAACCCGCCAGCTGGTGCATGGTGTGGTTGAAGGTGTCGGCGGTTACGGCAACTGTTTTGGTGTTCCCACTGTGGGCGGCGAAGTCCGGTTTCATCCGGCCTATAACGGCAATTGTCTGGTTAATGCCTTTGCCGCAGGGCTGGCCGATACTGACAAGATTTTCTACTCGGCGGCCTCGGGCGTCGGCATGCCCGTGGTTTACCTTGGCGCCAAAACCGGCCGCGACGGGGTTGGCGGCGCGACCATGGCGTCGGCTGAGTTCGATGATACCATCGAGGAAAAACGCCCCACGGTTCAAGTGGGTGATCCGTTCACCGAAAAACGCCTGATGGAGGCGACGCTGGAGCTGATGGCGACGGGGGCGGTGATTTCCATTCAGGATATGGGTGCGGCTGGGCTGACCTGTTCGGCGGTTGAAATGGGCGACAAGGGCGG
>JAFLKA010000332.1 GCA_022712735.1 Marinosulfonomonas sp.
GCGGTTTGCAGCAGGGTTTCGACCCAGTCCAACGCGTCATGCACCTGTAAGGCCGACGCTTTGATTTCACCCCCTGTTTTTGTGGCCTGTCCCCGAATTATCGGGCGCACAACCCCGTTGTTGATCGCATCGCGGGCGTAATTCATCACCTCGAATATGCGCTGCCAGATATGGCCGGTGTCCTGTGGTGTCACCCCGAACAGCGCCGGTTCGGAGTGTGTGGCCTCCAGATAGGCCATGATGGCGATGGATTCAGAAATAATAGTGTTTCCATCCACCAAAACCGGCACTTTACCGCGCGGGTTCAGGGCCAGAAACGCGGGCGTTTTATGCTCCTGTTTGGCTGGATCCAGCCGGTGCGAGATATAGGAAACCCCCTTGATCTCGAGGGTTAGCATGACCCGCCATGCGTTCGGGCTGCCGCTGATCCAGTATAATTCATATGCCATCTTGTTTTCCTTTTTGGTGTTGTCATCCCTTAGAAAGGCGAGGGAACATTGCCAGTACCCTCGCGCAAAATATGTGATCAGCCGTGTAAATCGCCAAGGCCAATGGTTGCATTGACGAACCCCTCGAACTGTTTGTCGGCTGGAAATGGTTCGGGGGTAGCAAGTCCTTTTTGCACGGCCGTGCGCTGTGACACGCGCTCCCACCACGCGAGCAGATTTTTGTTCTGCGCCAAAGGCAAGGCGCTGGTTGCAGGGTGGGCCATGCACATTCCAATCCACGGAATGGTCGCGATATCGGCAATGGTGAACGTATCTCCAGCCAGATAATCATGCCCATCAAGGCGTGTATCCAGCACCGAAAATATCCGGCTAACCTCTTTGAAATACCGTTCGGTCACCTTGGGGTATTCGTTTCCCCAAGCCGCTGCAAACACCAGAAACTGGCCAAACATCGGCCCGAGTGATCCCATCTGAAACATCAGCATTTCGATGGTCTTGGTGCGTGTTTTGAGGTCATTCGCCAGCAGCTGCCCGTGTTTTTCAGCGAGGTAGATCAAAATCGCACCGGATTCGGTGACGACCAACCCGTCGTCGACCAAAACCGGAATTTTGTTGTTGGGGTTCATTTGGGTGAATTCTGGCGTGAATTGCTCACCGCCCAGAAAGACGCGATGAACGTTGTAATCCAGCCCCAACTCTTCCAGCGCGATTGATATCTTTAGGCCATTGGGGGTTGCATCCGTGTATAAGTCCAGCATTTCAGTCTCCTATTTTGCGCAAAATAGCGCCACTTCTGTTGCTGAACCCGTTCTAGAGAATAATTTCCGCCCAATATATTCTGGAAATCTCCAGAAGGGTGGTGCATATATCAACCGATGAAGAACTGGGATGACATAAGATTTTTTCTGGCTGTTGCACGTGGCGGGTCGGTGCGATCTGCCGCATCAACGCTTCGGGTGAACCATTCAACTGTTCTGCGGCGCATTGCCCAACTGGAAGAAGCGCTCGGATCGCATGTGTTCGAGAAACTTCCATCAGGCTATCAAATGACAGCGGCGGGCGAGGAAATTCTGGCGTTTGCCGAGCAGATGGAGGCCACATCAACCCGGCTTGAAACGCGGGTATTTGGACGGGATCAAAGTCTGGTCGGCACATTGCGGGTCGCACTTGCCTCACCACTGGCCACCAATTTGCTGATGCCCGATATTGCCGAGTTTTGTGCCCGCCACCCTGAAATCGAGCTGCAACTGCTGACCTCTTTTGAGCCGGTAAATCTGACCAAACGCCAAGCGGATATTGCAATTCGACTGGTTTATGACCGCAAGACATTGCCGCCCCACCTTTTCGGGGTGCGCTTGCACGATGTTTATCGCGGTGTCTATTTGTCCCGTGATCTATTGGCCCAGACCATCGCGCATCCGGAATGCGAGGTAAAATGGCTGCTGAAATCCGAGGATGGTGCTGCACCGGATTGGGCTGTTCCAGATCAGATAAACATTGCGGGCACGGCGGTTGAATTCACCGAAATGCAAGCCCAGATCGCGGCGACCAAGGCGTCGATGGGCCTTGCTGTTATGCCTTGCTTTATTGGGGATCGTGCCCCGGATCTGGTGCGCGCACCGGGCAGTCAAACGCGGCTTTACGGAACACTTTGGCTGTTGATGCATGGCGAGACGCGTAAAACCAGACGGGTTCGGCTTTTTGTCGAGTTCATGCGCGGTCGATTGGCGAGAAATGCAGATTTACTGGCGGGGCTTGACGCTATTTCTGAAACCTGACCGTTGGGCTATTTGCAATGGTGGAATACCCGATTGACTAAAGCGGCCTGATTTTCAGCTTTAAAATCCGGTTGGCCTGCCGTTCCAGAACTTCAAATCGAAAGCCGTGGAACGAAAACACCTGACCAATCGTCGGGATCATTTGTGCCTCGTGGATCACCAGTCCCGCCACCGTGATTGCCTCTTCGTCGGGCAGGTTCCAGTCGGTGGTGCGGTTCAAATCACGGATGGTCATTGCCCCCTCGACCACGAATTGGCCATCGTCGGATTGGCCGATCGCCGGCTCGTCGTCCCTGTCAAATTCGTCCGTGATCTCGCCGACAATCTCTTCCAGAATATCCTCGAGCGTGATCAACCCTTGTAGCGACCCATATTCATCCACCACCAGCGCGAAATGCGCGTGACGGTGCAGGAACTGGCGCATCTGGTCGTCCAGTGTGGTGGTTTCAGGCACAAAATATGGTTTTTTAGCCACTGCCATCACATCGAAACCCCGCAGGTCGGCAAATGATGCACCCTCGCTGCGCATCAGTTTATGCATCGCACGCAGCAGGTCTTTGGCATGGATCACACCGACAATGTTTTCAGGGTCATCGCGGAACAGCGGCAGGCGGGTGTGGGCCGAATCCAGACATTGCGCCAGCACGGATTGCGGGTCATCACCCACATCGATCATCTCGATGTTTGATCTGTGCAGCATGATTTCCTCGACCGTGCGCTCGTTCAGATCAAGCGCGCCTAATATTCGGTCGCGGTCTTCTTTTTCGACAATCCCCTCGGAATGGCCCAGCGAGATCGCTCCCGCGATTTCCTCGCGTACCGCCAGCATTTGGCTATCGGCATCCACCTGCACACCAAACAGCCGCAGCATGATACGCACGAACCAGCGGATTGCGGCAACGATGGGGGAAAATACTGTGACCACGATCTGGATGATTGGCGACACGCGAGCGGCGGCCGCTTCCGGATTGGTGATGGCATAGGTTTTAGGCAGCACCTCGGCGAACACCAGCACAAGCAAAGTCATCACCAGCGTCGCCAGCGCAACGCCGCTTTCGCCAAACAGGCGGGTGAACATGGCGGTGGCCAGGGCGGCGGCCAGAATATTGACCAGATTGTTGCCCAGCAGCACCGCTCCGATCAGCCGTTCGGTGTCCTCGGTCACATCCAGCGCGCATTTGGCACCCTTACTGCCCTTGTCGGCCTGCGCGCGCAACTTGCCGCGCGACGCCGCCGTCAGCGCGGTTTCTGAGCCGGAAAAGAATGCGGATAACAGCAGCAACAGGGCGATAAAGCCTGAGGTGATCCAGAAGGCGGTGTCAAGAAATGGGGTTGCGCCGGGCATTGTTCTCTCGGGGTTGGGGCGGGTTAAGGGGTTTGGCCTCTTATGAGGCTTGTCGGGGGGCGGATCAAGGGGAGCCAAGCGCAAAGGTTGGTCGAGTGGCATTGCGTGAAAAACGCCTGAATTGCCAGATTTAAGTCATATTCACACTAAATTTGCGCCGCATTGTTTCGATATAGGAAACAACAGCAGATTAGGTAAATCATAATAGAGACATAAAAAATGGCTGGTCCATATCTCTCGGAGATCAAATATTTAGGCAGTGGCAATGTCGACTTTGTCGAGGTTGCAGTCACGGCCGGAACCGATGTCTCGAATGTGCAGATCGTTATATATAATTCAAATGGCACAGTGCGCAGCACGGACAGTCTGGGTGTCAAAGTCGCGACAGTGGCTGGCAAAGATGTTTATGTAATCGACAAGGCAACGGCTGCCGATTTTGCCGGATTGCACAAATTCGGGGCAGTCGCCCTTGTTGATAACGGGGTTGTTCTCAGCTTTGTCTCGTTCGATGA
>JAFLKA010000162.1 GCA_022712735.1 Marinosulfonomonas sp.
CTCTTCCCCTACACCACGTCTTCCGATCTTGGAAAGCCCCGAAACCCCGGGGCGAACCGGCAGGCGTTCTTTGAGGAAGGCGAGACAGGCCTCAGGGATGTTTTCAAACTCAAAGGTCACCACATCAATAGCGTCGGCAAATCGGCTCAGCGCCTCGTGGTCCTCATAGGGGGCCGCTGTGTGCCGGGCCGCCACATCAAAAGCCGGGTTGTCACCCTCTGGCGCAAAAATGTGGCAAACAAAACCCAGTTCAGCCGCCGACAAGGCCAGCATCCGGCCCAACTGCCCGCCACCCAAAATGCCAATTACTGAACCAGGTGGCAGGGTTGAATGTGATGCCTCAGTCATCGGTCGGCTCATCGGCAATGGCAGCACTGTGTTCTTTTCGATAGATTTCAAGCTGTTCTGCGATTTTCTCATCACCAAGGGCCAGAACAGCAGCGGCCAGCAATGCTGCATTGGTGGCCCCCGCCTTGCCAATGGCCAGCGTGCCAACCGGAATACCAGCAGGCATCTGAACGATGGAAAGCAGGCTGTCTTTGCCACTCAAAGCTTGTGATTGTATGGGCACGCCAAACACCGGCAGCGGTGTCAGGCTGGCAACCATGCCCGGCAGGTGGGCCGCACCTCCGGCACCGGCAATAATCACCTTGATGCCATTTGATTTTGCCGCTTTGGCAAATTCATACATGCGATCAGGGGTCCGGTGCGCTGAAACAATTTTTGTCTCATAAGCAACGCCCAGCATTTCAAAAACATCTCTGGCGTGCTGCATGGTCGGCCAGTCTGACTGGCTTCCCATGATGATCGATACATCAGCATTTGTAGCTTTTGACATCGCAAAAATTCTTTCAGTGTTAAAAACGGATACTTACTGCATGTTTAGCCATGCTTTTTCAAGCAATAATGTCAGGGAAAAGCAGGTCTTCCAGCTTGGCAATCTCATCTTTGTGGCGTAATTTTTCTTTTTTGATCCGCTTGATGCGCAGCTGATCCGGGTTTTCCTCAAGCAGCAGTTTCTTGATCGCCAAATCCAGCTCCCCATGTTGCCCGCGCAATTCACGAATTCTGTCTTTCAGTTGTTTTTCTCGGCTCGTCATGGATCGTGATGTTCCGGGATCAGAGTTCTCCGGGCTTGAATTTACCATAATTGCCAACAAACACCAACAGGTCTCTGGCAGATCAGGATTTACCACCAGCCTTGCGTTTCGCGATTAGACAAACGTTAATTTGTATGTCACACTTTGCCTGTCGATTCACCAAAACTAGGCGGAGATTTGCACATGTCAATTGAAACGCACCTCGAAAAATTAGAGAGCAAGCGTCAGGCCCTTAAGGAAATACTCGAAGAAAAACTTTCTCATCCAAGCGTGGATGCTCTTGAGATCGCCGAAATCAAACGACAGAAATTGCATTTAAAAGACGAAATAACCCGACTGCAAACAGAAATCGCTGCCGCGTAAAACAAAAGTGAGCTTTTCACACTGGCGTCATGACAGCACTTGAACAATTTGCCGACAACATATGGATTGCTGACGGACCGCCGGTAGACTTTCACGGCTTTGATTATTCAGTGCGCATGACCGTGATACGCCTGACCACGGGGCCGCGCGGCGATGAAATTTTTATACACTCCCCCATTTCACCTACGCCGGAAATCCTGCAGGAAGTTGTTGCACTGGGCGATGTGGCCTATATCGTTTCACACAATAAAATCCACCACCTTTATCTGGGTGACTGGGGTGACATTTTTCCTGAAGCCCAGGTTTTTGCCTCACCGGGCCTGATGAACAAACGTCCCGAGCTTTCCTTTGATGGCGAGCTTGGTGATGCCCCGGAAACCGGCTGGTCAAAAGAAATTGACCAGTTGATATTTGCCGGATCGCGAGCCATGGACGAAGTGGTGTTCTTTCACAAACCATCACAAACCCTGATTTTGGCCGACCTGATCGAAAACTTTGACCGCGACTGGTTCAAAGGCTGGCGGCGATGGATTGCAGGACTTGCAGGCATTATCGCGCCAAAAGGCAAGGCACCACTTGATTTTCGATTGTCCTTTTTTGGCCGCAAGGCAGCAGCCCGGAAAAGTTTTGCCCGGATCATCGGCTGGCAGCCCAAACATATCATCATCGCCCATGGCCATTGTTTTAAAAACAACGCCATGGATGAGTTGAAACGGGCATTTTCCTGGCTTTCCTAAAGCCGCCCCTCATAAGCTTTGCGGCCAATGCGGACCGCAATGAGAGTAAAGCTGTCCCGATCAAGGGCGGCACCGACTTCCCGGCTTACTTCTTGCCGCGTATCACACCAGTTGCCATACCCGCCAAGAGCTTTGGCAATGGCAGGAAAATCTGAACCGCCAAAATCCACTGCCAGATTGGCCATTTGTGAGCCGCGCTGTTTGAGTTCAATCAGGCCAAGGCTTTCATCAACAAAAACGATGATCGGGATGCCGAGTTTTTTCTCACGGATGGTTGCCAGTTCGCCCAGAAACATTTCCAGACCGGCATCGCCAATAAAGGCAGCAACGGGCCGCGATGGTTCGGCAATCTTGCGCCCGATGGCCAGCGGTACAGCGCAACCCATGGTGCACAAGGCCGATGACTGCAACATGCCGCGCGGTTCAAGACACTGCCAACTTTGTGACAACAAAATCCGGTGGGCACCGGAATCAACCGTAACGATAGTTTCATCGGGAAGTGCCTTGCGGCATTCATCAATGACAGCTGCTGG
>JAFLKA010000419.1 GCA_022712735.1 Marinosulfonomonas sp.
CCACCAGGCGCTGTGCGATGCCGAGCAGGCTTTTATGCTGGAGGCCATCAGCAATGACACCGATCTGAGCCGCCACATGCAGGATGCGGTGACGTCGCTGGCGATATGCCTGGCGGCGGACGAGAGCATCCGCACAGGTAAGGTGATTGATTTGAAAGAGGACGCGATATGACAGCCCTTCGACTGGAAAAGATCTGTAAATCCTTTGGCAAGGTGCAGGTGTTGTTCGACATCGACCTGACGGTTGAGGACGGTGAATTCGTGGTGTTTGTCGGCCCGTCGGGTTGTGGTAAATCCACCCTGCTGCGGGTGATTGCGGGGCTGGAAGAGGCCACCTCGGGCAGCGTCGAGATCGCGGGCCAAGTGGTTACTGACACGCCCCCCGCCAAGCGCGGCATTGCGATGGTGTTCCAGTCCTACGCGCTCTATCCGCACCTGACGGTGCGTGGCAATATGGAGCTGGGGCTGAAGCAAGCCAAGACGCCCAAAGCCGAGATTGCCGAACGTGTAACTGAAGCCAGCCGGATGTTGTCGCTGGACGACTATCTTGAGCGGCGCCCCGCCGAATTATCCGGTGGCCAGCGCCAGCGGGTGGCGATTGGCCGTGCGATTGTGCGTGAGCCGGAACTGTTCCTGTTTGACGAACCTTTGTCCAATCTGGACGCCGCCCTGCGGATGAACACCCGCCTTGAAATCGCCAATCTGCACCGCACCATTGATAGCACGATGATATACGTCACCCACGACCAGATCGAGGCGATGACGCTGGCCGATCGCATTGTGGTGCTGCGCGATGGGCGGGTCGAGCAGGTCGGCAGCCCGATGGAGCTGTATAATGACCCCGCCAATCAGTTCGTTGCCAGCTTTATCGGCTCGCCTGCGATGAATTTCGTTAAGGCCACTGACTACGGGTTCGATCAGGGGCCGGTTTTGGGGGTGCGACCCGAGCATTTGCGCGTTGTCGAGGACGGGCGTCTGACAGGCACAGTGACCCATGTGGAGCGGCTGGGCGCGGAGACAAATCTTCTGGTAGAGTTGAGCGGCGGCGATGTGCTGACCCTGCGCTTGTTCGGCCAATACGCTTATGAGGTCGGGCAGGCGGTCGGCATAGATTTTGACGACGCAAACTTGTTTTTCTTTGACGAGAACGGCGCGCGATTGCGTGGGTAACGCCGATATTTGTTGACCGGTTGATAAAATAATTGCAGGCTTTGCCCACATAGCCATCTGGGAGGTAGCAATGAGCATTTTAACAACATGGACAAGACGCACGGTTCTGGCGTCGCTAATCGCGGCGGGGACAATGATGTCTGCGGGCGCGGCATTGGCCGAAAAGGTCAAAGTGGCGGGCATATTCACCCTGCCGGTTGAACAGCAATGGATCAGCCGCATCCACATCGCGCTGCTTGCCGCCAAAGAACGCGGTGATATCGAGTATGTGTTCTCGGAGAACGTCGCCAACACCGATTACGAGCGGGTGATGCGCGAATATTCCGAAGCGGGTCACCAACTGATTGTTGGCGAGATTTTCGGGCTGGAGCGCGCGGCGCGCAAAGTGGCGGCCGATTATCCTGATACCGCATTCCTGATGGGATCATCATTCGAGCCTGCCGGTGACAACCTGTCGGTGTTTGACAACTGGATCCACGAGCCTGCCTATCTGTCTGGCATGGCCGCAGGGGCCGCCAGCGAATCCAACGTGATCGGCATGGTCGGCGGTTTCGCAATTCCCGAAGTGAACCGGTTGATGAACGCGTTTATGGACGGGGCGCGGGAAACCAATCCCGATGTCAAATTCCTCGTGAACTTTATCGACAGCTGGTACGATCCGCCCAAAGCCAAAGAGAGCGCATTTGCGATGATGGATGCCGGTGCTGACGTGATGTATGCTGAACGTTTCGGCGTCTCGGATGCAGCGGTTGAACGCGGCGCCAAGGCGATTGGTAACGTGATCGACACATCGTCTGATTACCCCGCCACCATTCTTTCGTCCGCGATCTGGCATATGGAGCCCACCATTGACCACGCGATTGCAGCGGTTGCAGATGGGTCCTACAAGGCCGAAGACTACGGCCAGTTCAGCTATATGGCGCAAGGCGGCGGCTCGGTGATTGTCGATGATGCGTTGGTTGCGGCGGATGTGGTCTCGATGATCGAAGCCAAGAAAGCAGCGATCCTGGATGGCTCGTTCACAGTGACAGTGAACAACGACGAGCCGGTTTCCGACAAATAGAAAGCGAGGGGCGCCCGTGCATAGCTCAAGTGAGTAATTCCGGCGCCCCGTTTGCACATGGATAATCCAGTCATCCTGACCCTTGATGGTCTGACCAAACGTTTTGGCGATGTCATTGCCAATGACGCTATTGACCTGACTCTGCACCATGGCGAGGTGCTGGCCTTGTTGGGCGAAAACGGGGCGGGCAAAACCACGTTGATGAACATGCTGTTTGGCCATTACACGCCGGACGCTGGCTATGTTGAAATGGTTGGCGAGGATGGCGTGGCGAAACGCTTGCCTGCGGGCAATGCCCAAGCCGCGATAGACGCGCGGATCGGCATGGTACACCAGCATTTCACCTTGGCCGAAAACCTCAGTGCTCTGGACAACATCCTGCTTGGTTCCGAAAGCCTGCTGTCATGGCGGCGCAACCGTCGTGCCGCGCGGGCCAAGATTGAAGGCTTGATGCAGGAGTCCGGTCTGATCGCGCC
>JAFLKA010000227.1 GCA_022712735.1 Marinosulfonomonas sp.
GACATGTCCCGCGTTGATCATGGCACGATGTTTTATAAAGCGGTCAAGGAAGGGCTGGTTGATCCTGCGCGCAGCGTTCAGGTCGGGATCCGCACCACCAACGAGGACACATTGGGTGTGAATATCATTGACGCGCGCGAGGTGCATTTGATTGGGCCTGAGGCCACCGCGAAGAAGATCAAAGCGATCCTTGGTGATCACCAGACATATCTGACCTTTGATATTGATTGCCTTGATCCGGCCTATGCCCCTGGCACTGGAACGCCGGTTTGGGGCGGGCTGACATCGGCGCAGGCCTCAATCATTCTGCGTGATCTGGCGGGGATCAATATGGTTGGCGGTGACGTGGTCGAAGTATCACCGCCCTATGATACCACAGGCGCGACCGCGATTGCCGGGGCGCATGTGGCCACGGAATTGATGTGCATCTGGGCGTGGAACAAACGGGCGAACAAGAGGGCGCGCAAAGGAGGGACGTGATGACAAACCAACCGATTGGCGGCAACGAGATGGCGCGGTTTTCTGGGCCGGGGACGTTTATGCGTCTGCCTGCAGCGATTAGCGCTGAGGGGCTGGATGTGGCCATCATTGGCGTGCCAATGGATCATGGAACCAGCTGGCGGTCCGGCACGCGGTTTGGGCCGAAAGAACTGCGCTCCCAAAGCGCGATGATCCGGCCCTATAATATCCAGACGGGGGCGGCCCCGTTTGACAGCCTGAACTGTGCCGATCTGGGTGATATCCCGATCAACACGTTCAATCTGAACGCCACTATCGACATTATATCAAAGCATTACGATGAAATCCTAAAGCACGACGTGGTGCCGATGACCTTGGGTGGCGACCACACACTGACCCTGCCTATCTTGCGGGCGATTGCCAAAAAACACGGCCCCGTCGGGTTGGTTCACGTTGATGCCCATGCCGATGTGTCAGACACGATGTTTGGCGAGCGCGAAGTGCACGGCACTGTGTTTCGCCGCGCTTACGAGGAGAGTTTGCTTGACCCGACCCGCGTTTGGCAGGTGGGTCTGCGCGGCACCGGATATAGTGCCGAGGATTTTGATGATCCGCTGGAATGGGGCTTCAAAATGATCCTTGCGCAGGAAATCTGGCACAAATCCCTGAAACCCTTGGCCGAGCAAATCCGCAAGGAAATCGGCGAGGGGCCGGTCTATATCAGCTATGACATCGACAGCCTTGATCCGGCCTATGCGCCCGGAACAGGCACGCCGGAAATCGGCGGGCTGACCACACCGCAAGCGATGGAACTGATCCGTGGCCTGCGGGGTTTGGACATTGTCGGCTGTGATATGGTCGAAGTCTCGCCGCCCTATGACACCACAGGTAACACGGCGCTGACAGGCGCGAACCTGATGTTTGAAATGTTGTCGATCTTGCCAGGAGTGAAGTACCGATGATTGGTAAATTTGCCATGAACACCCTTTGGTTACTGCTGATGATCGTGATCTCGGGCTTGATTTATGTCCGTATGGCCCCGCATGACACCACCGCGTTGCATGTGCCGCCGCCTATGGACGCCGCGCCCGACGGGCCTGTCATTAAGGCGAGTGGCGGGTTGTTTGTGCAGGTGTATGACGTGCCGCCAGCTGAAATTCTAGAGACGTTTAATACCGTTGCACTGGCCACACCCCGCACCCGCATATTGGCGGGGAGTGCCGAGGAGGGGTTGATCACCTATGTCACCCGCAGCCGAATATTGGGGTTTCCCGATTATACCACGGTGCAAGCGGTGGCCGAGGGGCAGGGCAGCCGCGTAACCATCTATGCCCGCCTGCAGTTTGGCCGGTCAGATTTTGGAGTAAACAGCAGCCGTGTGCGTGGCTGGCTGGGCATCGTAGAGGCGCTGAATTAGGCTGGAAGATACACAGCCTTCTTTTTGTTCGCGCCACATCGGACTGTTAAGAGACATCTCGCAACGGGCGGTGAATCGGCGCCCGCCGACATTCAGACAAATGGTTTGGCCCAGTTCCACCCGTAATCCGGTTTGATCTGTGCAAAAACAGGCGATAACCTTGCCACCAGGGCCAACGACATCGGCGTGGGCGGGGGCGTATAAGGGGGCGGCGAAAACTGCCGCTATAAGAGCAAGTTTTTTCATAACTCCCATATATCACATAAACCGCCCCTTGACCAAATCACATCCTTTCGGCAAGACATGCCCATGGTTCCCTTAGAAAAACTAATGCAAATCACCCAGCGGTTCGAGTTTCTGGAAGCGCAGATGGCCCAAGGCGATGCTGGTGCCGATATTGCCACGCTGGCGCGTGAATATTCCGAGCTGAAGCCGGTGGTCGAGCAGGTGGTGGAATACCGCCAGTTGCTGGACGATCTGGAAGAGGCCGAAATGATGCTGGCCGATCCCGAAATGAAGGAGCTGGCCGAAGAAGAGCTGCCTACGTTGCGCGAGCGTTTGCCCGTCGTCGAAGAGGCGCTGCAACTGTCCCTGCTTCCCAAAGATGCGGCCGACGCGCGCCCCGCGATGATCGAAATCCGGCCCGGAACGGGTGGGGACGAGGCCGCACTCTTTGCCGGTGATCTGCTGCGGATGTACCAGAGATACGCCGAAAATCAGGGTTGGAAGTTCGAGATTATCTCGCAGAACATCACCGAGCTTGGCGGCATCAAAGAGGTGATTGCGCATGTTGTGGGGGCCGGCGTGTTTGCCCGTTTGAAATACGAGAGCGGCGTGCATCGGGTGCAGCGTGTGCCAACCACTGAATCTGGTGGTCGGGTGCATACTTCGGCGGCCACTGTGGCGGTTTTGCCCGAAGCCGAAGACGTGGATATTACCATTGATGCCAATGACTTGCGTATTGATACGATGCGCGCGTCCGGCGCTGGTGGGCAGCACGTCAACACCACCGACAGTGCCGTGCGCATCCTACATATCCCGACCGGCATCATCGTGGTCAGCGCCGAGAAATCGCAGCACCGCAACCGCGAAATCGCCATGCAGGTGATGAAAACGCGGCTCTATGATCTGGAGCGCCAGCGGGTGGATGATGAACGATCAGCGGACCGCAAAAGCCAAGTGGGATCGGGCGACCGGTCCGAGCGCATCCGCACCTATAATTTCCCGCAAGGGCGCGTATCGGACCACCGCATCAACCTGACGCTTTATAAGCTGGATCAAGTGATGCAGGGCGATCTGGACGAACTAATTGACGCGCTGACAGCCGACGCGCAGGCCACATTGCTGGCCGAGATGGAAACATGACGGTGAACGAGGCCCTTGTAGCCGCCATTCAGGCCCTTACCGCCGCCGATGTTCCTGACAGTGCCAATGATGCCCGTATCCTGATGGCCCATGCATTGGGCATTGATCGCGCAACGCTGACGCTGGTTTCAAGTGATGATGTAGCGAATGACGCGATGATCAGGTTTTCCATGGCGATAGACGAGCGTTGTGCGCGCAAACCGGTTTCACATATCATAGGAACCCGTGAATTTTACGGGCGCAACTTTATTGTCACCCCTGATGTGCTGGACCCGCGCCCCGACACCGAATTACTGGTGGAAACGGCGCTGGCCTCAGAGTTCAAAACTGTGCTTGATCTTGGCACCGGATCGGGCTGTATTTTATTGTCACTGCTGGCCGAGAATAAATCGGCCACGGGGCAGGGCACCGATACCAGCCCCGCCGCGCTGAACATCGCCAAGCAAAACGCCATACGGCTGGGGCTGGAAAAACGCAGCCGCTTTCAGCGCTCGGACTGGTTTGGCAATATTGAAGGGCAGTTTGATGTGATCGTCTCGAACCCGCCCTATATTACCGCCGCCCAAATGCCCGCTCTTTCCCCCGAAGTTCGCAACTGGGAACCATTGATTGCGTTGACACCCGGTGGTGACGGGCTTGATGCCTACCGCGCCATTACGGCGCACTCCATGGCACATCTGATCACGGGTGGACGTCTGATTGTGGAAATCGGGTATCAGCAAGCAGATGACGTTCAGGCCCTGTTTGACGCCGCAGGATTTGATGGAATCACCTGTTTGCAGGATATGGAGGGGCGTGATCGGGTGGTTTTGGGCAACAAATCGTGATTTTATAGCCATATTTCCCCGCTATTTGGCAAAAACACACCTGTTCGGGCCGTGTTTGTTAATTTTTACTTGTCAGCCCCCTGTTAGAATTGTTACCCAAGACCACGCAACGACAAGGAATTGAGTCTGCACCTTCGTTGCAAGTAACCATAAATCGTATAGGTCCGGTTTGAATAACCCCACGCAAGAGGCGCGGCAGAGATCATAAGCGAATTAGCCCATATATGGCTGGATACAATTAAACCATGAGATCATCCAAATCACGTTCGCGGGGCAATAAAAACCGCAGTCGCCAAAGCCA
>JAFLKA010000495.1 GCA_022712735.1 Marinosulfonomonas sp.
CCCAAAGATGCGCCAACCGTTGCTTTCCCGCCGGACGGTGCGGCGGTCGAGGTGAGCGATGGATTATTGGTTGTCAAAGTCCGCGATGGCATCGCGCCGTTCACGTGGCTCGCCAACGGCAAACCGTTCGATGTGGCCACCTACGAGCGCCAGTCGGTTCTGGAAATCACCGGCCCCGGATTTGTGTCACTTTCGGTGATCGACGCCAAAGGGCGCGCGGCACGGGCGCAGATCAGGTTGGACTAAAGCTCATATGGTTTTCATATGCGAGTCATATGGAATTCATATAGTCGTTTCAGGGCCGTTCAATCGCCAGCGCAATGCCCTGACCGCCGCCAATGCACATGGTGATCAACGCGCGTTTGCCGCCGATCCGCTCCAGTTCATACAGCGCCTTTACTGTGATCAACGCCCCTGTCGCCCCCACCGGATGCCCCAGTGCAATAGCACCGCCATTCGGGTTTACCTTGGCCGGATCCAGCCCCAAAACCTTGTTTACAGCCAAGGCTTGTGCCGCAAACGCTTCGTTGGATTCGATCATATCGAAATCATCCACGGTCAGGCCAGTGCGGGCCAATAATGCTTGAACCGCAGGCACCGGTCCAATGCCCATCACATCAGGGCGCACCCCTGCGTGTGCATAGCCAATAATACGTGCAATAGGCTCTAATCCGGCCTTTTCCGCTGCATCTTCCCGCGCCAACACCAGTGCCGCAGCACCATCATTGATGCCGGATGCGTTGCCCGCCGTTACTGTGCCGCCCTTTTGAAACGCCGCCCGCAATCCCGCCAAAGCCTCTGCCGAGGTCGCCTTGGGATGCTCATCGACCTTGAATTCCACCGTGTCGCGCCGCACTTTCACGTCAACCGGAACGATTTGCCCTTCAAACAACCCAGCCTTAATCGCCCTTGCCGCCCGCACCTGGCTCTCCAATGCAAAGGCATCCTGATCCTCCCGACTGATCCCGTACTCTGCCGCCACATTTTCCGCCGTGACCCCCATGTGCCCCGATCCGAACGGGCAGTTCAGCGTGCCCAGAAGCATGTCTTGCGACGTGACATCACCCATCTTTTGCCCCCACCGCGCAGCCGGCATAATATAGGGTGCGCGGCTCATACATTCGGCCCCGCCAGCCAGTGCAAAATCGGTATCACCCAGCATTAGGCTCTGTGCGGTCGACACAATCGCCTGCGCGCCGGACCCGCATAAGCGGCTGACATTCATCGCGGGCACGCTATCTGGCACGCCCGCCTGCATCGCGGCGACACGGCTTAGATACATATCCTGCGGCTCTGTGTTGATCACATTTCCAAACACCACATGCCCGATTTGTGCGGGGTCTATGCCCGCCCGACCCATCGCTGCCTTGGAGACTACGGTGGCCAGATCAACAGGCGTAACACCCGCCAAAGCCCCGCCAAATGTGCCGATTGCCGTGCGCGCGCCGCCCAATATTACGATGTCGGTCATTTTGCTGCCTTTTCATTTAATAGCGTGTCTAATGCTGATCGGAAACACGGTGCATGTTCGCCCAATGTGGCCAATACATTTGCCTCGTATTCTTGTGCGATCGGGGTGAGTTCATTGATCATATCTTGGCCCTTTTGCGTCAGCTCCAGTTCGACCAACCGCCGGTCATTGCCATTGATTTTTTTGCTGATATAGCCAGCCACCTCAAGCCGAGATGCGGCGCGTGACACTTTGGATTTGTCCATATCCACCCGCTCATGAATTTCGCGCACACTGACTGATCCGGCCTGAGACAGATGCGCCACGACCCGCCATTCAGGAATCGTGATACCGAACCGTTGTTGATACAGGTCTGAAAACCCGTGGCTAACACGCGCCGCCAGAACCGCCAGTTGGTAGGGTAGAAATGCATCCAGATCAAAATCACTCACCGGTGAAACCTCGCGTTTGTTACATTTGCAATGACTGCACGAATTGCGGGCCGGATCAACCGCCAACGACGCTTGACTTCGTTGCAGGTGCAACGATACCTTTCATAACAGGAAACGCGCCATAGATTGCCGCAGGGCAATCGTTGAAGACAGGAGACGTCATGACATCCCAGACCCCCGCAAGCGGGCTAATCCGCGATGAGAATATGAATGCCTATATGCCCGGTTTTGGCAATGATTTTGAAACCGAGGCCCTGCCTGATGCCCTGCCCCAAGGGATGAACAGCCCGCAGAAATGTGCTTATGGACTGTATGCCGAGCAACTTTCCGGCACGCCGTTCACCGCCCCGCGCGGGCAGAATGAGCGCACATGGTGCTACCGTATTCGCCCGTCCGTGCGCCACACCTCGAGGTTTAGCCGCATTGATTTGCCGTATTGGAAATCGGCGCCAAATATCAATCCTGATACTTTATCATTGGGCCAGTATCGCTGGAGCCCAATCCCCCATGCCGATGAGCCGCTAACGTTCATCACCGGCATGCGCACCATGACGACAGCGGGAGATGTGAACACTCAGGTTGGTATGGCGACACATGTCTACCTGATCACTGAATCGATGCAGGATGAATATTTTTATTCCGCCGACAGTGAGATGCTGATTGTGCCACAAGAGGGCCGCCTGCGGTTTTGCACCGAATTGGGCATCATTGATCTGGAGCCAAAAGAGATCGCCATCCTGCCGCGCGGTATGCTGTTTCGGGTCGAGGTTCTGGACGGCCCTGCCCGTGGGTTTGTTTGCGAGAACTATGGCCAGAAGTTTGACCTGCCCGGGCGCGGCCCGATCGGGGCCAATTGCCTTGCCAACCCGCGAGATTTCAAAACGCCGATTGCTGCGTTTGAAGATCGCGATGCCGACAGCCGTGTGGTGGTGAAATGGGGTGGGCAGTTCCATGAGACATTCATTGATCACTCACCGCTGGATGTGGTCGCGTGGCATGGCAATTACTGCGCCTGCAAATACGATCTGCGCACGTTTTCCCCCGTCGGAGCGATCCTGTTTGACCACCCCGATCCGTCAATTTTCACTGTCCTGACCGCGCCATCTGGCGTCGAGGGCACCGCCAATATTGATTTTGTGCTGTTTCGCGAGCGTTGGATGGTGGCCGAAAACACATTCCGCCCGCCGTGGTATCACAAGAACATCATGTCTGAATTGATGGGTAATATTTACGGCATTTATGATGCCAAACCGGACGGGTTTATGCCCGGCGGCATGTCGCTGCACAATATGATGATCCCGCACGGGCCTGATAATGCAGCGTTCGAGAAGGCCAGCAATACCGAGCTGAAACCAGAGTTTTTAGACAACACCATGTCCTTCATGATTGAAACCCGATTTCCGCAACACCTGACCGATTTTGCCGCCAACGAGGCACCTGTGCAGGACGATTACATCGACTGCTGGGATTCGCTGGATAAGAAATTTGATGGCACCAAGGGGGTGAAATGACCGGGCTGCTAAAATCATGGGTCACCTCGGCCAATTCGGTAGACACTGAATTCCCGCTGAACAACCTGCCATACGGGGTGTTTTCCGTGGATGGCCGAGAAGCCCGCTGCGGTGTGGCAATCGGTGATGCGATTTTAGACGTGACCAGTTGTGAAGAAGCAGGCGTGTTGACCGCTGGCGATGTGTCGGTATTTGATGTGCCGTTCTGGAATGACTTTATGGATTTGGGGGCGGAGGCATGGGGTAAGTTTCGCGCTGGCCTGATTGCAGCTTTGCGCGAAGGATCAGACCAACAGGCGGTATTAGAGCCATATTTGGTGGCTCAAAACGTGGCAACTATGCACATGCCATTCGCGGTTTCGGAATACACCGATTTCTATTCGGGCCGTCACCATGCGACAAACGTCGGCACGATGTTTCGTGGGGCCGAAAATGCGCTACCGCCGAATTGGCTACATATCCCGATTGGTTATAACGGTCGGGCCTCATCCATTGTGGTGTCCGGCACTGATGTGCGCCGCCCTTGGGGCCAGCTAAAACCGCCAGCCGCAGATGTTCCACATTTTGCGCCATGCAAGCGATTTGATCTGGAATTGGAGATGGGTGCAATTGTAGGGCAGGCGTCAAATGGTCCCGTGACGGTGGCCGAGGCGGATGCGATGATTTTCGGGTATGTCCTGCTGAATGACTGGTCCGCGCGTGATATTCAGGCGTGGGAATATCAGCCGCTTGGCCCGTTTCAGGCCAAGGCCACGGCCACCACAATATCGCCATGGATCGTGACTTCGGCAGCATTAGAGCCTTTCCGAACCTCTACCCCTACCCGTAAAAAGGAACTGTTGCCATATCTGCAAGAACCATCGCCGATGCTTTATGAAATCGATTTATCGGCGGAATTGCGACCTGAGGGTGGAAATGCAACCACCACCATCACCCGCACAAACTACAGTGAGATGTATTATTCAGCGGCGCAGCAATTGGCGCACCACACCACGTCGGGTTGCCCGATGAATGTCGGTGATCTGCTGGGGTCTGGCACCATATCCGGCCCTGAAAAACCAGCGCGTGGATCGATGCTGGAGCTTAGCTGGGGCGGCAAGGAACCGATGATGCTGGACAGTGGCGAGGCGCGTAGTTTTCTGGAGGATGGCGATACCCTGACCTTAATGGGGGCCGCAAAAGGCGACGGATACCAGATTGGATTTGGTGATTGTTCCGGCACCATACTGCCCGCACTTAGTGATCCCTATGCACGGGACTAAATGCACATATCAGGCCCTAAAGCGCCGCCTGCCAGTCGCGGATGATGTCCAATGGGGACAGCAGCATGATGATGTTCAGCGTCAGCCCATCGCGGATCAGCGCCGTGGTCAGCACCTCGAACCCGATAATAATCGCAACGCTGGCCCAGACCGGCAACCGCCGCGCCAGCCAGAAACCGACAAACATCGCAACCAGATCAGCCATCGAATTGACCACGCTGTCACCAAAGTAATCCAGCGAAATGGTGACTTCACGGTAGCGCTCAATCACAGCATTTGTGTTTTCCAGAATTTCCCACGCGGCCTCGATCAAGGTGGCGATCACCAACCGCCAGCCGATATCCAGACGCCGCGCCACCAGCCACAGAAATGCGTAAAAGATGATGCCATGCAGCAAATGCGACGGGCTATACCAGTCGACCAGATGCTGCGATCCTTCGGATGTGTTCAGCGGGAAATACCACAGTTTAACCGTGCCGCATTTGCAGATCAGCACACGCCCCATCGAATACAGGGTGGCGGCGGTGGCCAAAACAATGGCGAAAGTCAGCCAATACGAAAAACGAAGTCTGCTACTATTCATGCAACCACAGAATCACAGCAACACACCGCTGTCTAGATAAATCAGGAGAGACCACACATGGCCAAAGCATTCGCATCACAGGGTGATATGACCGAAAAAAAAACCAGCT
Source organism: Marinosulfonomonas sp. (assembly GCA_022712735.1). The sequence goes on from JAFLKA010000495.1 coordinate 5,368, forward strand.
TTGTCGAAATTGGCGATGGGCTGTGGGCATTCACCGCCGAGGGTGATCCGAATTCCGGCGTGATCATCGGTGATGAAAGCGTCATGGTGATCGAGGCGCAGGCAACCCCGCGTTTGGCGAATAAAGTGATCGGGGAGATCCGCAAGGTGACGGACAAGCCGATCAGCCATCTGGTGCTAACCCATTATCACGCGGTTCGGGTGCTGGGCGCGTCGGCCTATGGCACGCCGGAAATCATCATGTCGGATGCCGCCCGCGCGATGGTGGTAGAACGTGGTCAAGAAGATTGGGACAGTGAATTCCAACGTTTCCCCCGCCTGTTTGAAGGTCACGAGAGTATCCCTGGCCTGACCTACCCGACCACCACATTTTCCGATTCCATGACCGTCTATCTTGGTAACCGGCGCGTTGACATCATACATTTGGGCCGTGCCCATACCGCTGGGGACGCCGTCGTCTGGGTGCCGGATGCCGAGGTGATGTTCACCGGTGATATCGTTGAATATCATTCCGCCTGTTATTGCGGTGACGGCCATTTCGCCGACTGGGGCGAGACGCTGGAAAACATTGCGATGTTTGACCCAGTCAGCATTGCACCGGGCCGTGGGGATGCGCTGGTGGGCCGTGAAATGGTTGCCGCTGCACTGGAAAGCACGCTTGATTTTGTTGAAAGCACGTACCGGCCCGCCGCGCGTGTTGCGGCCCGTGGCGGCACCCTGAAAGAAGCGTGGGATGCTGTGCGAGCCGAGTGTGACCCCAAGTTCAACGACTACGCAATCTACGAGCATTGCCTGCCGTTTAATGTGGCCCGCGCCTATGACGAGGCCCGCGGTATCGACACGCCGCGCATCTGGACTGCGGAACGTGACATCGCAATGTGGGAAGCATTGCAAGCCTAGGATAAAACAAGCCCGCGAGGACGCCATGAACAAGATTTTTGAAATTCCGATGTATGCCTATGAACGGTCAAAAGATCAGGATGCAATAACGCCGGTGCGCCACCCCGTTGTGGTGATCGGTGCTGGTCCAATCGGGCTGGGTGTGGCGATTGATCTGGCGCAGCACGACGTGCCGGTGGTTGTGCTGGATGATAACGACAAAGTATCGTTCGGCAGCCGCGCCATCTGTTTCGCCAAACGCCCGTTGGAAATTCTGGACCGTTTGGGCTGTGGTGCGCCGATGGTGGAAAAGGGCGTGAAGTGGAATGTTGGCAAGGTTTTCAATGACGAAGATGAAACCTACCGGTTCGACCTGCTGGAGGAAGGCGGACATAAAAACCCTGCGTTCATCAACCTGCAGCAATACTATCTAGAAGAATACATGGTGAACCGTTTGCGTGCATTGCAAGCCGAGGGAAAACCGGTTGAACTGCGCGGTATGAACAAGGTCGATGCCGTGGGACAACACGACGATCATGTGACGCTTGAGGTGACAACGCCGGATGGCCCCTATGTGGTCGAGGCTGATTGGCTGATCGCATGTGATGGGGCCAATTCTCCGACCCGCCGGATGCTGGGACTGGATTTTGAGGGCCGTGTGTTCGAGGATAATTTCCTGATTGCCGATGTGGTGATGGAGGCTGATTTCCCGACCGAGCGCTGGTTCTGGTTTGACCCGCCCTTTAACCGTGGCCAGTCAGCGTTACTGCATAAACAGCCCGATAATGTTTGGCGGATTGACTTGCAGCTGGGTTGGGACATCGACCGCGAGCGTGAAATGAAACACGAAAACATCATCCCGCGCCTGCATGCGATGCTGGGGCAGGATGCCAAGTTCGAGCTGGAATGGGTGTCGATCTACACCTTCCAGTGTCGCCGGATGGAAGCGTTTCGTGCGGGACGCACCTTGTTTGCAGGAGACGCGGCCCATCAGGTTTCGCCGTTCGGGGCGCGGGGGGCAAATAGCGGGTTGCAGGATACGGACAATCTGGCATGGAAGTTGAAGCTGGTTCTGGACGGCAAGGCGCCGGATGCGTTGATGGATACCTATAGTGACGAGCGGGTTTACGGGGCTGATGAAAACATTATGAACTCGACCCGTTCAACCGATTTTATCACCCCGAAGTCTGAAATCAGCCGCACGTTTCGTGATGCGGTTCTAAGCCTTGCCAAACGGCATGAGTTTGCCCGTCCGTTGGTG
>JAFLKA010000372.1 GCA_022712735.1 Marinosulfonomonas sp.
TAAACAGCAGCGCCGCAATGGTCACAACCGCAAGCACAAACAAAACTAGGATAAACCGGAGTATCAGACGCACAGCACATCTCCTGCTAAAATAACAAAGCCTACCTTAACACCTAGAATCCAAAGCCTTTTGGCTCAAGCTTTATCTGGCGTGGCGCTCGATATGGGTCAGTTGATGCAGGATACGTTTCTTCACCGGCGGCAAAAAGCTCCCGACCCGCAGCGCCGCATCGCGCAGGATACGCCCGGGCACGGATGTATCGGTATACAGCTTCACCAGCGCATTGGTGCCATGATACAGCGGCAGCACCACGCGGCGGTGCGCGGTCTCATAGCGCTTTAGACCCGCCATATCGCCAATGTCGCTCATGTTACGCTCGGCTTCTATAATTTGGTCCGCCAACAGCTTGGCCCCACTTAGACCCAGATTAAACCCATGCGCCGTCACCGGATGCATCCCCACAGCGGCGTCCCCAACCAGCGCGAAACGCGTGGCGACGAACTGCTTGGCCAGCACGCCGACCAGCGGATAAGGGTGGCGCTTGGTCACCAGCGTCATTTTACCCAACACGCCACCAAAGCGCTGCGCAATATCGTCAGCAAAGGCTTGGCCGCCCATATTCATCGCCGCATCCGCATCGGCACTGGGCAGGGTCACCACAACACTGGATTTATTGCCATACATCGGCAGGATCGCCAGCGTCTGGTCATAATGGAAACACTCGGTCGCGGTGTCATTATGGGGCAGCTCATGCTCCATCTCGCAAACAATCACCACGCGGCCAAAATCGAGACTGTTGGCGGGGATACCCATCTTGCGGCGGGTGCCGGAAAAACGGCTGTCGGCGGCCACAACCAGCGCCGCGGTCAGCGTGGTGCCATCTTTCAGCCCGACCCGACCTTGCGCGGTGTTGGTTTCAACACTGGTCACTTCGCTTTCGCAGATCAGGGTCACATTGGCCTGATCCTTAACCGCCTTATAGGCAGATTGCCGGATCAGGTGGTTTGGCACGATACGGCCCAGATAATCGGTGCCGCTACCCGTGCTGTCAAAATGCAGCGCGAACGGCGATTTTCCGTTCACCACCTTGGCATCCCGAATAGTGCCGATCTGGTCCTCGGGTATATGCGCCCACATCCCCAGATCGCGCATCAGCTTTTCGGATGTATGTGTCAGGGCAATATCGCGGCCATCCTCGGGCGGATCAACCAGCGTCGCCTCGCTCTGCATTTCGACAATAGCGATTTGCAGGCCACTACCCGATAGGGTGCGGGCCAGCGACAGACCGGCGGGGCCAGCGCCGATGATGACAATGTCGAAATTGCGAGGAGCGGTCATGGCGGAAATCCTTGTCGTTGGCTGTATGGGGCTGTGCGCGCAAGAGTGCCTGATATATCTGGGTATTGAATTGACGTATATCAACGCAGCGGCGCAAATTCCATCACGCAAATTGCCGCTGTTGCCAAAAGCAAAGGGGCACCGGATGGCGCCCCTCTTTAGTGCTCTATCGTTCAGCTTGGCTTAGAAGTTATGGGTCCAGCCAACAGAAACGCTGGTTTGGCTCATGTAAATCTCGCCCGGACCGCCCGCTGTAACCCCTGCCACTGTATTTTTCGGCGCATATTCGATGGCGAAATCAATCGAATTTCTGTCGCTAAACGCATAGGTTCCGCCTGCCGTCAGGTGATGCGTAACAATACCTGGTGCAAGCGTGCCAAAGAACACATCCTCGGGCCCAACCGGGTTTTCCGAATAGGCATAGCCTGCACGCCATGTCATTCTGTCGTTGGCTTTCCATTCCATACCCAGCTTCAGGACATAGATATTATCCCAACCGAATCCTCCAACAGCAGCTGGGTCCGAAATCGCCGGAACTCCCGAATAGAATATCCGCTGCACATCAAGCAGCAATGTCAGGTTTGGCTGTGCTTTCCATGCCAGACCTGCGGTGATTGATGCCGGAATATCAAAGCTGCCCGCGTCCGCAAACAGGTCCGCCCATTCGTCAAACTTGGACATATACATCTTGGTTTGGCCCGACAGGCCCAAGGTCAGCGTCGGCGATGCCTTATAGGTAATACCAGCCCGCAAGCCGCCCCCATAAGACCAGTCCCGATCAACACCTGAAATCATAAACCCAGCCAGCCCGTCACCCTTGAAGGTCTGGACCACCAATGTCGGAGCAATACCCCACGACAGGTTGCCCGATGTACCCGCATAGGTCGCCGAGATAAACATCTGGCTTAGGTCGATTCCGACTGAAACAGGTCCAAGCGTACCCGCAGGGTAATCCGTGTTCATCCCGCCATTGCCATACATCGAAATGTTGAACACATTGCCGTTGGCCAGCGGAAGGTTATAGGAAATATTCGGCACCGGGAAATAGTTTGAACCACTGTCAAAATCCGTGCCCCCGACTGTGAAGCCGCGATCGGGGCTGAAGATATCAATCCCCATCTGGAATTGCCGTCCCACATTCGCCGCATTCGCCGGATTAAGCGCCGCCGACATCGCCTCATATCCATATGCCACACCGGCCCCACCCATTGCCCGCTGGTTGGTGCTGAACCCAAGCGCAAACATGCCCTCGGTTGCTGCGGCAGGCGTAGCGAGTAATAGTGCTGTTGTAAGTGTCATCCCCAGACGGGTGGCCGTCTGTCCATACTTGTTATCCAATTGTAGTCCTCCCAAGAATTCGCGGCCTCATTAGGTGGGCCGTCATGTAATTGCATTAACATTTGAATATGAATGGCTTTGAGTCAAATTCTTTTATCTAGATATTAATAAATTCTACGGAATTGTGGCCAGTTTGGCTCAGAATGCGGCCAAATGGCTGCCAAATCGCCCAAAATACAGGCATTTGGCAAAACCTCATGGCAAATGATCCACCACAGCCCACGCGCAATTCACCCTATTCCTTGCGCCCGATAACCCCCGTCAACGCCGCCGCCGCCACCGCTGTGATGATCCAGCCCGACATCTGCACGGCCCAGCGCAGGTAATAGGCCCACCAGCCCAGCGCGCCGCGATCCTTGGACGGCGCCCAGGCATTCTCCTGCCCCAAAGCATCCAGCGGCACAAACAAATCCAGCGCGTATAGACCGCGGCTGAAGGTCTCGTAATCCGTGGCGGTGTCCGTGGTATTCCACAAATGCAAAGGCATCTCGCATCCGGTTTCTTTCTCCGTAGCACACCCCGCTTCCGCCGCAGCCATCCATTCATACGAAGTCAAGACCACATCCGAATTAGGCGCCATCTGTCCGGCGTTATAGGCGGCACCGTAGAGACCCCAACAAAACGCCCAAATCGCAGCAACCAACAAAATGGCCCGCGCGGGTTGATGGCCATACCCAAACATCCAGCCAAAACACCAGTCAATAAACTGGCGGACCCGCGCCAATAGCGTCAGAAACACCACCGCTTTGGGTGCCGATGTTTCCACCAACCATTTCGCATTCTGCGCCTTACGCACCCGCTTTTCCCGCTCATACCGAACCGCCGCCGCATCACGCCGATGGCCCTGCCCCTCCAACACCCCTGCGAATTGGGTATAAGGTTGCGCATCAACATCCGGAACAGATTTCGGAACATACCACTGCCCTTTCTGGCCGCGCTCAACCATCGTGGTTTCTGCAGATTTCAACCAAGCCAACCGCTTCGCCACGCTGATCTTGCTGATAATCCGATCATACCGAAACCCGTTCAACATAGGGATGCAACCCTGCCAGCTGCCCACATCATCACGCAATGCGCCGATATGGGCGTCGGTCAGATTAATTGCCTTTGGCGGGGTGGTCACATCGTGCCAATATATCCCACCACGAACCGCCATACCCTCACAAGCCAGAACCCCATGAAATTCTGCTTTGGAACACATCAAATTCCCATCAAT